>DASTGW010000634.1:0-5264 GCA_035718705.1 Terriglobales bacterium
GAGCTTCCATCCGGTCTGCGGAATGGGCGTTAAGCCCGGTGGGGGTGGGTTCTGAGACGTGATGTTCAACGTGACGATAATGGAGTGAACCTTTCCTCCGCCCGTGCCCGTGACGGTTATCGGATATGAACCCGCCGATGCTCCGTTGGTGTTGAAGGTTAGAGTCGAGTCGCCGGAGCCGGGCGCGGCGATCGGTGTCGGATTGAAGGTCGCGGTCGCGCCGTTAGGTAGTCCACTCGCGGACAGTGCAATGTTAGAGGAGAACATCCCGCTTAACGTGGAAGTTATCTTCGATGTGATGCTGCTGCCCTGCAGAACGGTCACGGTAGAGGGCTGAGCAGTAAGTGAGAAGTCGCTGACGGGTGGCGGTGGCGGGGCGCTCGTCTGCAGTGCGGTGAGTTCGGCAACGGTGGTGATCTGGCCACCGTTCACTTCGCTGGTGGCGACAAAGCGCAGGTAGCGGCCAGATACTGCCGCATTGAACAGGACCTGCTTTTCGCCAATGTCGGAGCCAACCGTGATGAGAGTCCCGGTCGCGACAGGATTTCCCCAGTTCTGCGTTGAGTTGCTCACGTAAACCTTGAAATCGTGAACTTTGCCGGTGGGCTGGGAATCCTGACGGGGAAGGTACTTCAGGCCCGCCACGTTGTAAGTTGCGCCTAAGTCAATCTGTAACTCATGCGGTAAAGGAACCGTGGCGAGGCAATCCTGCGACTCCCAGAAGCTATTGGGATTGCCGTCGAATGCGGAGGCAGGTGGATGAATTCCGCATTGCATTTCCTGGCTATCGGCAGAGACGAGTTTGTAGCCGCTGACAGGAATCGGGGTGATTCCAGGAGGTGGCGGAGGCGGTTGCGCGCCTGTGATGGTTACCTGCAGCGGTGTCGTTCGCGTCAGTCCGGAGCCGGAGCCGGTGATGGTCAGCATATAGATTGCGCCGACGGTCGCAGTGTTGTCGGCCGTTAATGTGAGCGTGGACAGGCCGCTGCCGGGATTGGGGATGGTGGAAGGCACGAAATTTGCAGTGAGAGAAGGCGGCAGACCGGAGATTGACAGTGACACGTCTGAGGCAAAGGAACCGACTGTATTCGAGGCAACAGTCGCAGTGTTGAAACTGCCCTTCATGACGTTGAGACCTGTCGGCGACACCGATAGATTGAAGTTGCCCGAGGAGTTGATGGTGAGCGTCAGTGGCACATTTTGCGTAAGGCCGCCACCAGTTCCGGTGATCGTCAAAGGATAGACGCCGGGGGTTGCATTCGGAGCCACGAGGATACTCAAGACGGATTTGCCCGAGCCGGGAGCAGGGAAGCCGGAAGGAGAAAAGCCCGTCATCACGTTGAGGGGAACACCGCTGATGTCCAATGAAACGGCGCTCGAGAACGGAGCATTCACGGTGGAGGTGACGTTAACCGTTGTTGCGCCACCTTGCGGGAGAACGACGGTATTGGAGGAAGCGCTGAGTGAAAAGGGAACAGAGACGATGTAGGCAGCGGACCCCGCTCCGGAGAGTCCACTGGCGGCATCTTTAGCCACTGCAAAGAGACGATAGTTGCCGCCGGCGATAGCGGGATCAGAAGTGACGGTAAATGTCGCTTGTCCTGACGCACCATGCGCCAGTGTGATCGAGGGCTTATCGAGGGCGGCAGTGAATCCCGCGGGAGCTGAGTTGGTGAAGGTGAAGAGAGAATCGTCGCAGGTGGGACCATCATTATTCTTCACGGTCACGGTGTAACTGACGGTGGTGCCGGGCGCAACTGAGTAGGAACCAGGTGCAATGGTTACCGTAGGATTGTTGTAAACGCAAGCGTCTTGACCATAGGTGACCTTCACGGTTGCGCCGTGTGCGTCTGCCGACAGCAGTTGAATGGCAGTACCGCTCTTGAACTCCGTAAAGGTTTCGCCGGGCAGCAGCGCAGCGTCGTCGAAGGTATCTGTCAGAGGATGAGCGTCAATCAGGAAACTGGTGTCTGGTCTAAGAGATGAAGCCTGATGGATGAGAACTCCGGCCGTCGCGCTGGGGTACGGAAGCAGAGACGTGTCCACACCAAGGAGTTGGCGGTATTCGACGTAGAGGATATTGTTTAACGCCTTCGTCGGATCGAGATCGGTGACGATCTTCAAAGCCTTTTCGGGGACGACGTCGTCGAGCAGGGAGTATTCATAAGGCGAGATTTGATAAGTGCCGCTTTGAGTCACAGTGTTTACTGGCAGCGAGGTTCCGTAGTTCAAGTAGCCGAGACGTTCCTTCTGAAAAGCATTGAAGTGTGCTGAGAGCGTGTCGCCCATCGTGTCGAATGGATCGCCATACTCCACCTTGGTGCAGTTGGGACCTGAACTGACCCCACTGCAATCCCAGCCGTGCGCATGATATAGACCGATATTGTGTCCGATTTCGTGAGCGATCACGGCCACGGGAAAAGGTCCGTTGGCCCAGATGCGGTTGCCGCCCAGATAGGCGGCGCCGATGAAGTCGCAGCCGGTAGTCTGAAATGCGTAGACAATGTGACGGTATGCGGTCAGGTCCACTCCAGCGCTTTTAGCCGCATTGTCAGCGAGAGTCGCAAGGTCGGGGAAGTCGCAGGACTTGCTGCTCAAGGGGACGGTGATCCAGTTGGGATACACCATACCGGTCACCCAACTCTGATTTTGCGAGACTTCGCGGTAGAAGGCGTCGGCTTGATTAAAGACGACGTCAGCGATGGCATCGGGGTCTAAGGGCGTTGAAGTGTCGTCGATAAAGTTGACCAGCAGGACCAGTGTGGCCTGATTGCCAAAAGTGTTTGGCGACGCAAGTGCCAGGGGCCCGATGGGGGCGAAGGCACCGATTCCAACCTTCTTCATGTTGGCCGGGCTGACGAGATAAAAGTCTCTCCCAGCGCTTTTGCCGTGCACCGTAATCTGATCGCCTGTCATGTAGCCGGCGGGATCTCCGGATACGAAGTGCAATTGCAGCAGGCCGTTTCCCGTGTCGAGGAAATAACTAAGGATGTGTTCCTTCGGCAGATCCTGGGAAACGATGTCCAGAGTCCCTTGAAGATCGGAGTCGGGGAGAGTCGCGATTTGGCCGAGTCCATAGTTGCGGGACGCCCGACTGGACGAGGCTGCCACTACCGTGTGTCCGTTTTGAGCCCGGGCCGTGAACATCGGAACCAGTAACAAGAGGCCGATCAACGACAGCAGGAAGATTCTCTGAGAAAGATGTTGGATTGGAGTTGACGCGGGCCGCGTAGACAAAACTCTATGAAACGTAGGACAGCGCATCACATGCCCCCACCCGTGGAATTGTGACCGGAGAAAGAAAAAGGCTAGGAAATCCGATGGGATTGTATTCCGCGGATTCGATGATGGACGCAAACTGAATAACTAGAGCGGTCCTATTTAGCCCGACGGATGAACGGCCCAGCGTTCGAGGGGATGCAGGTGATTGAAAGCAAAAAGCTAAAGAGCATGTACCTCCGTGAGTCTGGTTTCGTTTTGGTGGCGAAAATGCGACATATAATGGGCCGAAAACATACCAATCGGCCTCAATGGACATTTTTTTCGGCGTTTGCATTTTTGTGTTCGGGCTCACGTTCGGTAGTTTCCTGAACGTCTGCATCCACCGTTTGCCGCGACGGCAGTCGGTGGTCTTTCCCGCGTCCGCGTGTCCGGGATGCCACAAGCAGATCAAGCCGTATGACAACATCCCTGTCCTAAGCTGGTTGATCCTGGGTGGCCGCTGCCGCAACTGCAGAACTCCGATCACGCCTCGGTACGCCATCGTTGAGCTGATTACTGCATTTCTATTTTTCGCATGCTACTGGCGCTTCGGCTTCAGCCTGAGCACGTTGAAGTACTGCGTGTTCTGCTTCCTTATTACAGGTCTGGTTTTCATCGATGCCGAGTGGAAACTGCTGCCGGATAAATTGACCCTGCCGGGCCTGGCGATCGGGCTGGTGTTCAGCTGGTTTGTGCCGGTGGAGCAGTTGCTGGCCGACTTTCTGCCATTTCTGTTCAGTGCTCCGCGTACTCGCGGGTGGTCGTGGCACCTCTTCTCCCTAAGCGATTCGTTACTGGGAGCTGCGGTGGGAGCGGCATTCATCTTTGGTGTCGGGTTCGTTTACCTGCAGGCGCGCGGCGTGGAAGGCATGGGCTTCGGTGACGTGAAACTGATGGCGATGGTGGGATCCTTCCTGGGCGTAAAGCTCACGGTGCTCACGATTTTCTCCGCTTCGCTGCTGGGGACGATCTTTGGTATTTCGATGATTGCCCGGGTGTGGATGAGCCGCACGGAGCGACGCATCACGCGACATCGGGAAAGCAGGGAAGTGGCGCGGCGGCGAGCCTGGTCGTCGGCCAAGATGGTCTATCGCTATTACCAGGTCCCCTTTGGCGTATTCCTGGGAAGCATGGCGTTGATCACGATGTTCTTCGGACCGGATCTGTTGAACTGGTATTGGGGATTGTATCGATGAAGTTCGTTCCCAATCCGATGGTGATGCAGGCAGCGGGGCTGTTGTTCCTGATCTGCGGCATTGTCGTGATTGGGGCATTCGCTTTGAAAACGGCTCGTCGGGACCTGGTTTCCGACGGCAAGTCGTTATCCACTGCGCCGCGAGCAGACGCTAACAACTTCGCGCTAGCAACATGTCAGAGTGTGATCTCCGGCCTGAAGCAGGACATTCAACAGCTGCAGAGCATCATCGTGGCGGAGAAGAGTCGAGCGGCCGTGGCGGAAGCGTCCACGAACTTGCTGCTGGAAAACATCGAGACTGGTGTGCTCGTGATCGGGCAGAACCTGCTGGTGCAGGGCGCGAATCCGGCGGCGAAGAGATTGTTGGGCTACCAGTCGCCGCTGAACATGCATACCAAGGAGTTGTTCCGCGGACTGCGCACGGTGGAGTTGCCTTCCACCAACGGAGCCTTGACGGGAATCAGCCAGGCGATCCGAGATGTGATCGCGAATCAGGCGGAATATCGCGGAGTGCCGGCGTCGTACGCGACACCCTCGGGGGAACAACGGACGTTCCAGTTGACGTTGTTGCCCGCTCCGAGCCAGGCATCCGAAACCAAATTGGCGATGTGCTTGATCGCATGTGGAACCAGTATCTCCGCGCGAAGCGGAGAACAAGATCGAACGACTGCACGTTAAAGAGATGAGAAGTTAAGGCATAGGGAGGCGGAAATGAAACGCTTTTTGGGTGTATTCGTAATGGGTGTGGCGGTGCTGTTGTGTACTGCCTCCGCGCAATCGCTGGGTGAGGCGGCGCGCAAGGCAAAGA
>DASTGW010000635.1:0-4613 GCA_035718705.1 Terriglobales bacterium
TGGACGCCGGCGCTGTCGGTGCGATTCTTGCATTTGCCTGCTGCGCGCCAACCGCGTGCTTCGAGATCTACACCGCTTGGAAAGAGAATGCGCGCGACATCGCGAAAGAAAAGCAGGACCGTATTACCGAACCTGCTCGCAAGATCGTCAGCCAGATGGGCGTCGCCGCCGTGAAGTACGCGATGGACCTCAACGGCTACTTCGGCGGAAATCCACGACTACCGATTCTGCCCGTCACCTCGGATCGGAAAGCCGAAATCGAACGCCTGATGGCAAACATCAAGAATTGACCTCCTCACCAAATAGCAAAAGTCCTCGCCCGCGAGGACTTTTTCCTCTTTCCAGCAGCCTCCCGCATCCAATCTAGGTCTTGATGCAGACGCCCGACCAAAATCCCACTGGCCTTCGCTTCGCCCTTCGCGCGCTGAATAGCCGCAACTATCGGCTGTTTTTCGCCGGACAAAGTGTCTCGCTCATCGGCACCTGGATGACGCGCATCGCCACCAGTTGGCTGGTGTACCGGCTGACGAATTCCGCGATGCTGCTCGGGGTCATCGGATTCGCCGGGCAGATTCCAACATTCTTATTAGCACCCATCGCTGGCGTCTGGGTCGATCGTCTCAATCGTCACAAGGTCCTCGTCATCACCCAGATTCTCTCGATGATCCAGTCCTTCTGGCTGGCGGCGCTGGCACTTACGCATCACATCGGGTTCTGGGATATCTTCGGCCTCAGCATCTTCCAGGGCCTGATTAACGCCTTTGATATGCCCGCCCGTCAGGCATTTGTGACCCAGATGGTAGAGAAGCGAGAAGACTTGCCGAACGCAATCGCGCTGAATTCTTCGATGGTGAATGCCTCGCGTCTGATCGGACCCTCCCTCGCGGGAATCGTCATAGCCGCGGTTGGGGAAGGCTGGTGCTTCTTTATCGACGGCGTTAGCTATATCGCGGTGATCATTTCACTGCTGCTGATGACCATCTCCGTGCAACCACAGGCACGTCACGCGAGTGTCATCACCGAGCTCCGAGAAGGGTGGACATACGTTTCGCGTTTCACACCCATCCGCAACATCCTTCTTCTGCTCGCGCTTGTGAGCCTTGTCGGCATGCCCTACACGGTGCTTATGCCGATTTTCGCCCGCGACGTCCTGCATGGAGGTCCTAACACACTCGGTCTGCTTAGCGCTGCGACCGGAGTCGGGGCACTCGTGAGTGCGGCTTACCTGGCAGCGCGAAAGTCCGTGCTGGGGCTCGGAAGAGTAATTCCCACCACGACTGCGATCTTCGGCACCGGATTGGTGCTCTTCGGAGTCTCCCACTGGCTCGCGCTTTCCATGTTCACGCTGCTCTTCACCGGCTTCGGCATGATGCAGCAGATGGCCGCTTCGAACACGATCCTGCAGACGATCGTCGACGAGGACAAGCGCGGCCGCGTGATGTCGTTCTACTCCATGGCGTTCCAAGGCATGGCGCCGTTCGGGAGCCTGCTCGCGGGATATCTGGCTGCTCGAATTGGTGCTCCGCACACGGTCATCATCTGTGGAGCGATCTGCGTAGGCGGGGCGGCGTGGTTCCTCAGTCAGCTTTCACGGCTAAGAGCTGCCGTTCGGCCGATCTACGTTCGCCTTGGCATTCTGCCGGAGATGGCGCTGGGCATGCAAAATGCCTCCGACCTGCAAAGTAACCTCGAACATTAGTTCTGAAATAGCTTTCCGGATGATCACTCTCGACGGCTGCGACTCTCGCGTTTATCATGTCGAACGTCATGGAACCTCAACAATATCGATTTTCTATCCGCTGGCTCGCGTTTACCGTTCTATTCCTGATCGTCTCCTCTGCCGCGACCTTCCTCGTCTCGCACGGGCAGAATCCGCAAGACGCTGAGAGCCGGCCTTGGATGAACGCTTCGCTCTCACCCGACGAGCGCGCGGAGATGGTGCTGAAAGAACTCACGCTGGACGAGAAGATTGCCCTCGTACACGGCAACGGCATGCGCGGATGGGGGAAGAACCCCAGTCCAATCGCATATATGGGCAATGGAGGCGCTGGATTCGTGCTTGGCGTTCCTCGCCTCGGAATTCCAATGATCCAGATGAGCGATGCCGCCTACGGCGTTCGCGCCAGCGCGGAAAACGGACGCTACTCCACGGCGCTGCCGTCCAATCTTGCTTCGGCCTCAAGCTGGGATGTGAATGCCGCTTGTGAATACGGAGCGCTGATCGGACGCGAACTCAGAGCGCAAGGCTACAACATGACCCTGGGCGGCGGCGTGAACATCACCCGTGAGCCGCGCAACGGACGCACGTTCGAATACATGGGCGAAGACCCAATACTGGCTGGCACGCTCGTGGGTAATCGCATCAAGTGCGAAAGCCAGCAGAACATCATCGGCGACATCAAGCATTACGCCGTGAATGATCAGGAGAGCGGCCGTACGGAGGTGGACTCGGTCATCGGCAAACGCGCCCTCCGCGAGAGCGACCTGCTTGCCTTTGAAATCGGTATCAGCATCGGGCAGCCCGGTGCTGTCATGTGCTCTTACAACGCAGTGAATGGCGACTACGCCTGCGAGAACAAATACCTGCTTACAGATGTTCTGAAGAACGAGTGGAAGTTCAAAGGATTCGTCGTATCGGACTGGGGCGGTACACATAGCGTGGAGAAAGCGTCGGCTGCCGGTCTCGATCAGGAGCAACCGGAAGACCTGTTCTATGGTGCGAGACTGAAAGAGGCGGTTCAGGCGGGCCGAGTGCCTATGGCTCAACTCGACGATCATGTGCGTCGTGTTCTACGGTCGGAGTTCGCAAGCGGCATTGTCGATCATCCGGAACAGAAAGCTGTGATCGATCCCGAGGCGGGCTTCGAGACTTCGCGCAAACTCGCCGAGCAGTCGATCGTTCTGCTCAAGAACGCCAACAACATCCTTCCACTGCAGCGTGACAAAGTGCGTTCGATTGCGGTGATCGGCACCCGCGCCGACTTCGGCATGATTTCAGGTGGCGGTTCAGCTCAAGTCGATCCTCCGGGAAAGGCAGGGAAATGGCAGGAGCATGTCTGGTTCCCAACTTCGCCGTTAAAAGCGATTAAGTCCCGGTTCCCGGGAGCGAAGGTGGAGTTCGATTCCGGCGAGCAGCCTTCGTCCGCGGCCGCTCTAGCAAAGCGGTCGGATGTGGCGATCGTCTTCGCGCACCAATGGACGAGTGAGGGAATGGATCTTCCAAACCTCTCACTCCCGGACAATCAGGACGCAGTCATCGATCAGGTTGCGTCGGCGAATCCACGGACGATCGTGGTGCTGGAGTCCGGCACCGCCGTCACCATGCCCTGGATAGCCAAGGTGCCAGGCATTCTCGAAGCGTGGTACGCCGGCAACAAAGGGGCCGACGCGGTGGCCAACATCGTGGTCGGTGATGTGAATCCATCAGCAAAACTACCGATGACATTCCCAAAGAGCGAGGCCGACCTGCCGCATCCGAAGCTGGTTACGCCTCCTCCTGGCATAAGTGGCAACGATGCGGTGCCGGGCGATAAGGAAGGGAAGAAGCCCAAGTTCGAGGTCCACTATGATGAGGGCTTGAAGGTCGGATACAAGTGGTATGACGCCGAGAACAAAGATGTGTTGTTCCCGTTCGGCTACGGACTCTCCTACACGACGTACAAATATTCTGACGTGAAGGTAACGCCGGGCTCCGGAGCGACGGTCAGCTTCACGGTCACGAACACTGGCAAGCGTGACGGCGCGGAAATTGCGCAGGTGTATGTGTCGATGCCGCAGAATCTGCAGGAACCGCCGAAGCGCCTGGTGGGATTCACCAAAGTCCCGCTGCGCGCCGGAGAGAGCAAGCAGGTAGTGGTTAAAGTCGATCCGAAGTATCTGTCGATCTTCGACGAAGCCGGCAATGCGTGGAAACTTGAACCCGGTTCGTACACGTTCTTGGTCGGAGGATCATCGAAAGACTTGCCCCTCAAACAGCAGGTGAATCTACCGTAAGTTCCGATGCAAGAAAGGCCCTGACATGGGTCAGGGCCTTTTTTGTTTTCCGTGCGCTTTATGCCGCGCGGTTCTTACGGTTCTTCTGCACAACCTTCGGTGAGCGGCTCGTGCCGCTTTGGCCGCCAACGGCAATGTCGTCCTCTTCAACATCAACATTGCCCTTGCCGCGGCGGTTCATCGGACGCCCGACCGTTCCTGGAGCGTGCGCCGGCTGTACATCGCGACGATCGCGGCCAGATTGCTGTCCCTTAGCCTGCGATACATTGGCAGGCTGCTGGCGCTCACGTCCTTGTTGTTCCCCAATATTTTGGAAGGCCTGGCGAGTTTCGTCGGCCTGTCCTTTGGCGCGCTGCCGGGCTTCGTTCCGTTCCTGTTGATAAGCGCCTGAATTGCCTCGATCCATCCGCGCTTCGCGGTCATTACGCCCAATCTCCGTACCCGGATCTTCTGTTTCCGTTTCACCGGTGGAGGGGTTCACGACGTAAAGAAGATCAGAAAGGTCGCTGGCGTGTTCCTCCTCGTCTTTCATGATGCCTTCGATCATGATGCGAGGCGTGGAGTCGCCATCCCCGAAGAACTTGATCATTTCCCGATAAACGTCGATCACCATGCGCTCC
>DASTGW010000636.1:0-4486 GCA_035718705.1 Terriglobales bacterium
CATTCATGAGCAACTCGAAAATACTTTCGCGGGACGAGCTCAAGCGCCGCGTCGCGCAGTGGCGGCAACAGAAATATTCAATCGTCATGGCTAACGGCTGCTTCGACGTGCTGCACGTTGGCCACATCCGTTATCTGCAGGCCGCGAAGGCCCTGGGCGGAAAACTCATCGTGGCCGTTAACGCGGACGCTAGCGTGCGAAAGCTGAAGGGTGAGCGTCGTCCGGTGATGCCGGAGCAGGAGCGCGCGGAAATCCTGGCGGCGATGGAGCCGGTAGATGCGGTTGTTATTTTTCCGGAGCTCGATGTGCGCGCGCTTTTGACCGACATCCGCCCGGATGTGCAGGCGAAAGGCACGGATTACACGACCGACTCGGTCCCCGAACGCGATGTGGTCAATTCCTATGGCGGACGCGTGGCAATCGTCGGCGATCCCAAAGATCATTCTGCGACAGCCATCATTGAACAGATGGGAGCGGCAAAGCAGAAGTGAGCGACGCTTCTGAGATCGCGGGGGAATCGCGGCTGGGGGCGGCCGCGCCACACAAGCAGAGTCCAAAGAAGATACTGATTGTGCGGCTGGGGGCGATGGGAGACATCGTGCATGCGTTGCCGGCGGTGGTCGCGCTGAAGTCGGCATTCCCTAATGCGCAAATTGGGTGGGTCGTCGAGAGGCGCTGGAGCGACCTGCTCGCTCATGGAGCCTTGGTTGATCGGCTTCATGAGGTCGACACTCGGCGATGGCGCAGAAACCTGTGGGGGACGCGCCACGAAACCCGAGCTGCGATACGAGAATTACGAAAAGAAAGGTACGACTTCGCAGTTGATTTTCAGGGAGCCATGAAATCCGCCGTATTAGCTTTGCTGAGCGGAGCCCCGACGCGGTTCGGATTTGCTCATCCCTGGGAAAAAGCAGCTTCACTCTTCTATACCCATACCATCGAGACAAAATCACGACATGTAGTGGAACAAGATCTCGAATTGGCTGAGGCCGTGATCCAGCGAAAGGGCCGGAATAGTGACGACGATCTACTAGTGACCGTTTTCCACGGCGACTCCGAGTTGCAGCGTTGGCTGGATCGAAAAATACTTGAGCTCCGACTTCACAATCGGTTCGCAATTCTCAACCCTGGCGCTGGCTGGGGCGCGAAGCAGTGGCCGATCGATCGCTTTGCCGAGGTTGCACGCGTGCTCGGAGCGGAAGGAATCCGCAGCCTTGTGAATTTCGGTCCGGGCGAAGAAGAACTCGCAAGATATGTGGAGCAGAACAGTGGCGGTCATGCGGTTGCCGCGAGCTTTAGCATTTCGCAGCTGATGGCCATCACGCAAAGGGCAGCGCTCTTTATCGGCGGCGATACTGGGCCGCTTCATCTGGCGGCGTTCTTGAACGTTCCCGTCGTTGCCATCTTTGGGCCCACCGATCCGGCGCGCACTGGCCCTTACGGCACCCGCAGTATTGTCTTCCGCGATCCCGCAAGCGTGACTTCTCACAAGCGCCGCAAGGAAGCCGAGGCGGGACTACTTAACATTACAGCTGCGGAGGTGATTGCCGCCGCGCGTGAGTTGCTGCAAATCAACAGCTCCGGAGTGCGCGCATGACCTGGTCAAAGATCGCCCGCCGCATTCGTGTGCCGCTCGGATTCCTGCTCGCGATCGCCTACATCTGGCTGGCGCATCCCACCTGGGTTTCGATCGCGATTGGTGCGGTGGTGGCATTCGCTGGTGTCGCGATTCGAGCTGCGGCTTCTGGGCACGTGAAAAAGAACCAGGAACTCACGAAGACCGGGCCTTACGCTTACACGCGCAATCCGCTTTACCTCGGATCGATCATCATCGCCGCTGGGTTCGCGATTGCTGCCATCAGTGTCTGGATCGTGCTCATCCTGATCATCATGTTCCTGGCCATTTACATCCCCGTGATTCGGTCGGAGGAAGCTTTCCTGCAAAATACCTTTTCGGACTTCGACGACTACTGTTCGCGGGTGCCGCGGATCGTCCCACGTTTCTCGCCGGCGTACGAAGGTACCGGGACGTTTTCCCGTGACCTGTATTTGAAGCACCGCGAGTACAATGCATTAGTGGGCACCGCGGCGATGCTCGGGGCGCTCGCAATTAAACTCTTGCGACAGCACTTCTAGTCGCCCGGAGCGATTTTGCGGTTCCTGCATTCCAGCAAGTTTGTACTCATCTTTGTTCTTTTGTTGCTGACGCAATTGCTTGCGCAGCAACCGGCCCCCGCATCGAGACCGGTCCAGTCAGGTGACGTCGTCAGCAGTGGCTCTCGCATTCAAGCGCCAGCGCCGACCTTCTCCATCGCCGAAGAAACTTACACCTACAATGCCGAATGGCGCATCTGGAACGCCGGCACGATTACCCTGAGCATCGGTCGTGAAGGCATCAATCAGCGGCTGAATGCATCTGCTGAGTCACAAGGCGTTGTCTCGCTGCTCTACCCCGTGCACGATCGCTTTCAATCGCTTTACGATCCGAAAACGTTCTGCTCGGTCAGCCTGCGCAAACATACCGAAGAGGGCTTTCATAAGCGCGATACACTGATCAGCTACAACTACGCCCGCAAAAAGGCCGTGCTCGACGAAACCAATCTTAAGAACAACCAGGCTAAGCACGTGGAGAACGATATCCCGAACTGTGTCACCGACGTCGTCTCCGGCCTGATGTACCTGCGCAGCCTGCCGCTCACGGTAGGGTCGGTTTACACCTTTCCTCTGAATGATGGAAACAAGACCGTCGATGTTGTGGCGAAGGTCGAAGCGAAAGAATCCGTGAAGACGCCAGCGGGGACATTTCAAACCGTGCGAGTCTCGCCTGACAATCCCACTGGACCTCTTAAGACCAAGGGCAAGGTCTGGATCTGGTATACCGATGACGCACGACACGTCCCCGTACAATTGCGCGGCAAGATGTTCTGGGGAACGTTGACGCTGGCCCTGAAATCGATCGAGCCAGCCAAGAAGTAGCGCGGTAGTCGATCGTTAAGGTCGATGGTCTATTCGAAGCTGACCACCTTCAAGCGGCAGTAAGAGAATCGACCTTAGACAATGCTGTTACATCAGCCTGAATCTTTCCTGCACAATCCTTTGCAGTCGCGGCCGATAGATCAGGTCGTAGGCGAGTTCCTTCCCGGGAAAGAGAGCGAGCGCCGCTTTTCGGCTGCTCGATATCAATTCTGAAGCCTCTTCCAGCGAGAGGTCCGACTGTTCACTCAGCACCTGCATGACCATCGACATCATGATCTGCAGGCGGCGTAAGCGACGGTTTTCGTCTTCGATTTCAGCGTTGGCCTGAGCCTGTTTCACTTCCGACTTCCGAATTTCCGGACCTTCCATGTGGCCTTTACTCCCCTCCACAAATCAGCCATTCCGATTCCCGCCGGAATCCAGCTCCATTCATGCGTCCTTAAGACGCAAAAGCAGCAGGAACTCCTGCTGCCGAACTTCGCTGCCGCCGAGTTGTGTCTAGTAATTCGATGACCATCCCGTGCATCACGTTGCGCTGACCCACATCTGGGGCAATTGGCGGGAGTGTACACCCGTTTTCCAAGGCTGCCACCTGTAAAAGGGACTAGTCCGGATGCCGAATGTCACTGAAGAGGTAATCTTTTCCTGCTAGCCTTATACTCTGGCCGGTGCAGAGGGCCCGCTTCGCGCATCCAAGCAAGGGAGGAACTATGGCCACTCAACCACGTACAAACGAAGATCTGGTCCCGGTTTTCGATTCCGAGCAGGAATCGGAAGCGATGGTTGTTCAGAGCTTGCTAGAGTCGGCGGGTATCGACGCCCTGATTACCGGCTTCGATGCGCCGCAGGACGTACTGCCCGGTGTCGGCGGAGTTGTGGTGCGCGTTGCTTCGGATCGTGCCGAGGAAGCCCGCAAGCTGATCGCTGAGTCTCTCAACACAGACGCCGCCTCCTTCGAAGAAGCTCAACTCGGCGCCGAAGTGCCCGAGATGGGCGGATTGCCTGACGACAAATAGATATCGCAGGGCGCAGGTCCTGCCTGCGCCTTGTCAGTACCCAGTCATTGCCTCGACCGTCTTACCATCCAGCAGGAACGTCAATACGCCCATGGTGTCGGTGCGGTAGGTGGCAATGTGCCGCTCTGCCAATCGCGCCAGTACTTCCTGCCGCGGATGGTGGAACATATTTCGCGCGCCAACGGAAATGAAGGCATGGGTCGGCTTTACGCCATCGAGCAATTCTGGAGTAGTGGAAGTCAAACTCCCGTTGTGCGCCAGTTTGAGCAACGTCGCTCTGGGCGCCTCTTTCGCAATGATTGACTCCATTTGCCGTTCCGCATCGCCTTCCAGCAGAACCGCTGTGTCCTGGTAGCGAATTTGCAATACGAGCGAATCGTTGTTGCGGACCTTCTCCGTCGGCAGCCAATCTTGGGGCGGTGACAGTACTCGTACATGCGCTCCCGCCCAATCGAACTCATCACCTGCGCGCAGCTGTCGAACAATGGTTCCAA
>DASTGW010000637.1:0-5818 GCA_035718705.1 Terriglobales bacterium
AGTCGCGGAATTGAAGGCGCAGGGAATCCCCGTGGAAGTCGATCCTCCGGGAAGGCAGCGTGATCTTTACATTGCCACTGCTCCCAATGGAGAGAAGTACGAGTTCGATGCTTCAGGGCTTCTGGATCTGAAGGCGAGGGAAAAGCTACACCTGGAAGGACTGCAGGAGTTGCATCTCGCCAAGAAGAACGCTCCGAATTTTCACAACCCGGACCATACTTAAACGCGTGATGGTGGCAGCGTCGTGCGATCAGTTGCCAGCGATCAGCTATTGCGAAAGCGCTTGGATGGCTCGTCAGAGAAGATCTGACCGTCTCGAATGTGGACGACGCGATGCGCGTAATCGGCAATGTCTGGCTCGTGCGTTACGAGGACGATCGTGTTGCCCTGCGCGTGAAGCGAGTCAAACAGAGCCATGATCTCGACGCCGGTTTTGGAATCGAGATTTCCGGTCGGCTCGTCTGCCAGGATGATCGATGGGTGGTTCACAAGAGCACGAGCGATGGCGACGCGCTGACGCTGCCCGCCGGAGAGTTCATTCGGCTTGTGGTTCATGCGCGATTCAAGGCCCACGGACGTGAGGGCTTCTTTCGCGCGAGTAATCCGGTCGGCCGCGGGTGTTCCGTTGTAGATGAGAGGCAACTCCACGTTATGCAGAGATGTTGCGCGTGCCAGCAGGTTGAACGTCTGGAAGACGAATCCGATTTCCTTGTTGCGAATTCGCGCAAGCTGATCGTCATCGAGCTCACTGACAAGCTGCCCGTTCAGCCAGTATTTGCCTCTTGACGGAGTATCGAGGCAGCCGATGAGGTTCATGAGAGTTGACTTGCCGGAACCGGACGGCCCCATGATGGCGACGTATTCATTGCGCTTGATGCGGACACTTACGCCGCGGAGCGCCTGAACCTGCTGCTCTGAGCCCATGTCGTAGGTGCGCCACAGGTCCTCAACAACGATGATGTCGTCTTTGGCAACGGTGGTGGTTTGAGTCATCTCTTCGGTAATGATACCGTTCATCGCCATCAGCATTTATCCTTCGTTCCGGCTTCGGGTTCGCGATATGGCCCGGGCTTGCGGTGGTCTTTCCTGACGCAACGCTCTCGGTTTACTGATTCAGACACTAAGAGTTGGTGTTGCTTGAAGAAGTGCTGGCCTTCAAAGTGTCGCGCTTGAGCAGAGAGCCTGCCTTCAGGTCGCGGAGGATTTTGTATGGTCCGCTGACCACTTCATCGCCCTGCTTCAATCCTGACAGGATCTCAATGTCTGTCGCTCCGGTGATGCCGGTAGTTACCGGCACGAACCGCGAGCGGAGTTTACCCCTGCTGTCCTTGGATACGACGAACACTCCCTGCACCGGGTTTGGCTTGGGAGGTGCCGATGTGGCCGCTTCGACCCTGCCGGAACTCTTCGCGTTGTCCAGCGCCGGATCGTGCATGGTGAGCGCCTGAATCGGCAGCGAGAGCACGTTCGTCTTGTGCGCGGTGGTGATCTTTGCCGTGCACGACAAGCCGGGCCGCAAATCTGTTTTGTCGCCGTCAACGGTGACAACTACTTTGAAGTCCTTCGCCTCTTCGGTTCCGGAAGTCGATTGCGAAGTGGCGATGCCGCTTGAGCGCAGAAGAGCCTGATCGCCCACCAGAGTTACGTGTCCGTGAAAGACCTTGCCGGGAAGCGCGTCGACGGTGACATCGGCCGGCTGACCCAGCTTGACGTTCACGATGTCCGTTTCGTCGACTTTCACTTCGGCCGTAACGACGCTCATGTCAGCAAGGGTCATCAAGGTGGAGCCCTCGGTGTTCTGGATGCCTTCCACCACCGTTTCGCCTTCGCGGACCGGCTCGTTTGTGACGATGCCATCGAAGGGCGCAATCGCGATCGTTCTATTCAGCAGATCTTTGTTGGCCTCGAGAGTGGCAACGGCTGTCTGCAGGTGTCCCCGGGCCGAGTCGGTCTGGGCCTTGGCCTGGTTGACTTGCGCCTGAGCCTGAGAAACCGACGCTACAGACAGATCGTAGGCGGCCTTCTTGGCGTCGTAATCCTGCCGGGCCAGGATGCCCTCTTTGAACAAAGCCTGGGCGCGATCCCAGTCGAGTTTCTTCTGTTCAAGATCGGCCTTGGCGTGTTCCAGGTTGGCTTCAGATGTCTTCTCGTTCGCTACGTAGGAGGCGATATCGGTCTTTGCCGCTGAAATGGCGGCCTGCTGACCGTTGACCTGCGCCGTCTGTTGCACGTTTTCGATGGTGGCGACGGTCTGGCCCTTTGTGACGCGATCGCCTTCTTTGACATAGAGATGCGTTACGCGTCCCATGGCTGTGGCGCCGAGATTGACATAAGTCTCGGGCTTTATCTGGCCGGTGCCGCTGACTACCGCGGACAGGTCCTGCCGAACGACCGTGGCGGTAAGAACCTTTGTATATCCCGACTGCTGCTTGTAGACCATCAGCGATACGAGCCCAATTGCGACCAAGACTCCTAAAACAATGAAAACTATTTTCTTCATGGGTATGACTGGCGCTCCGATTGTCTCTTCTCAGTTTACGCAAATTTCGGTTTGGCGGTTCCCCCGAACAAGGGCTTTGTTGAAAGCCCGTTGAAACTTGAGAAGAGAGCCTGTTTGTACCGTTTTTTATTGGACGTATGAGCGGGCTCGCAGGTTCAGAGAATTCACCCTTCGCGGAACATTCCAGATTGTTTCTGGACCGGGAGACCAGCTTACATTCCCACGAAATATGCGTCCAATTGCCAGCCTGACCCTTATGGGTGTTGCCCGGGGCCTTTCATCACCCGTAGAATAAGGGATCGCAGGAGTATCAAAAGCAATGGCGTTTACCGGTCGACCTATTTTATTCATCCTACTGATGGGCAGCAGTTTAGTCATGTTTGCTCCTCGGCAGATCAGCGCTCAGGACAAGCAACAGGCCCCGTCGGCAACCGCCGGGAATGGCCAGCAGCAGGACGAGAGCGATCCTAATTTTGATCCGCGCAAGCGCCAACGCAGCGACAAGGAGCGGTACCGGTCGCAGAAGGCACTTCGACAGGAGTTGAAGGGGACCTACAAGACCTGGCTGAACCAGGAAGTTACCTACATCATCAGCGACGATGAGCGAAAAGCCTTCATGACCCTGAGCAACGATGAAGAGCGTGACGCATTCATCGAAGCGTTCTGGCAGCGCCGCAATCCCAATCCCGACTCACCAGAAAATGAATTCCGCGAAGAGCACTACCGCCGAATTCAATACGCCAACGACCACTTTGCAGCGGGCAAGCCCGGATGGAAGACGGACCGCGGCCACGTGTACATTTCGTTCGGCAAGCCTGACGATATCGAGTCGCATCCCTCGGGGGGCACGTATCTGCGTCCGCAGGATGAAGGCGGCGGCACCACATCAACCTTTCCATTTGAAGTTTGGCATTACCGCTACATCGAGGGCATTGGCGAAAACGTAAACCTGGAATTTGTGGACTCGTGCCAGTGCGGTGATTATCACTTCACCATCGATCGAAGCGAGAAAGACGCGCTGTTGATGGTTCCGGGCGCAGGCCTTACCCAGTGGGAAGAAATGAACCACAAGGATAAGACAGACCGCTTCAAGGGCAGCGGCATCGAGCGGCTGGGCGCGGGGCCGATGGGCGATGGAAACCAGAGCAAGGAGTTCGATCGCATTGAACTGCAGGCCAAGATTTTTGCGCCGCCCCCGATCAAGTTCAAGGATCTGAATGCATTTGTCACGGAGCACAAACTGCTGACCGGGCCAGTGTTCCCGTTCGATGTGCGCACAGACTTCATCAAGGTAACGGAGAGCATGGACATGGTTCCGATTACCTTGCAGATCAAGAACCGCGACATCACTTTCCAGACGAAGGACGGCGTGGCTCGCGGACTGGTGAACATCCTTATCAAGGTAACGACGATAACCGGCAAAACCGTGCAGACGCAGGAAGACACGGTGGAGATCAACCAGCCGGCCGAATTGCTCGACCAGGCGCGCGAACGCAAGTCGGTTTACTGGAAGGCACTGCCGCTGGTTCCGGGTCTCTATCGGCTCGATATCGCAATCAAGGATGTGAACAATCCGGACCACATTGGCATCTACGGACGCGGTATTGATGTGCCGAGTTACCACGATGAAAAGCTCGGCGCGTCATCGCTGATCCTGGCAGATGAAATGCATCCTGTTTCATCGCGCCAGATTGGCAGCGGCAACTTCATCATCGGCGGTGATTTTGTCCGGCCTCGCGTACCTGCCAACCCGACCACCCCAGTGAGTTTTAACCGGACTCAGAACCAGAATTTGAACTTCTGGATGCAGTTTTACAACCTGGGTATCGACGAAGCTACGAAGAGCAACTCCGCCACGGTGACCTATGAGATTGCGGACGCCTCGAGCGGTACGGTAATTCTGCAGAAGCAGTTGGAATCAAAGGACTTGGGATCGCACAATGACGAATTGACGGTCGAGAGAACGCTCCCGATCGCCGGTCTGCAACCTGGCAAATACAAGGTGACAGTGAAAATAAACGACGCGATCTCGAAACAAGAGATTGCGCAATCGGCGCCTTTTGTCGTGGAATAGTAGTGGTTTCTGCGTGGACGTAAGCAAGACCTGAGATTTTGCGCGCTGCGCGGGGAAGTACTTGCAGTAGTTTGCCAGGGACGACGCCGGATCACAGAAACGAGTGACGATGCGTAGAGCCCATTTCGCCGGATTTGCGATGCTGTTAGCACTTGTGGCCGCCCCTGTGTGCGGAGCCGCGACTGCTTCAGTATCCGGGCTCGTGCGCGATTCGGCGGGAACACCGCAGATTGGCGCCGAGGTGCAATTGCTGCGCTCAGATCTGACGGTGATTGCCACCGCCTATACAGACGCCACCGGCCACTTCAAATTCACTTCGCTGTTTCCCGGGCGTTACTCCGTTAAGGCACTGGGCGCTTCGTATCTGCCTTCGCTGCGTGAGAACGTGCGCGTCCGCACGGGAACCATTGTCGATCTCACATTGAACACACTCTATGAAGTGATGCAGTGGCTGCCTTCCCAGCCGCGCAGTGAAGGCGCTCGCCAGGACGACGACTGGCGTTGGACTTTGCGCTCGGCTGCGAACCGGCCGTTGTTGCGCTGGCTGGAGGATGGTCCACTCATCGTGGTATCCGATGGGCCGGGGACGACTCCGAAGCTGAAGGCACGGCTGATGGCGACGGGGCAGGTGGGCACGTTCGGCGAGAGCGGCGAGCGTATTTCCGCCACTGTGGAAGACACCCCGGCAGGCAGCCAGGAGTTTCTGGCTCGTGTCGATTTCGCGCCGAACACGGATGGCGCAATGGAATCGATGCTTGGCTTCAAGCAGGATCTTGGTTTTGCTGGATCGGTACAGTCGGTGGCGGCGATTGCCATTGAGCCCGAGGTGCTTGGTCCCGACGGTAACGCCGGAACGAGCGAAGCCGCAATGAGCGCCTGGGAATCGATGCATTTTGGCGACGAATTTGATGCCGAGGTGGGGGCTACGCAGGTAATCGGGCGCATGAACGGTCAGTCGCCCAGCACGGTGATGGCGACGCTGCCGAGCGCGTCAGTTACGTGGCACGGCGGCGGAAATACGGCGTTCGGATATCGCATGGCAACGGCAGTACCGCCGACTTTCCGCGATGATTCACGCGCGCAGGCCTGGCTGCCGGCGATGTCGGTTCGCGAAGGCGAACTGGTGTGCCGGCGGCTTCTTGCAACTCACGCCTTCCATTCACCACTGATGGCGCCGGTGGCCGAGGAATTAACCAGACTTGCGCGGTCCATCCGTCTCAGGCCTCCCAAGATTCCTTACATTT
>DASTGW010000638.1:0-10046 GCA_035718705.1 Terriglobales bacterium
AAAACCCCTCATTCCTCTGGGGTCGCGAGGGAAATGGCGCGGCATCGATTACCAGGTCAGCGGGTTTCAACGACGGTCGATCCACGTCGAAGGCATTGAGTACAGCTGGCACGAGTACCTGCTTTTCAATCCGTTTCGCGGATTCCGTTATCTCAGCGAGTACAACGGCCACTGGAACGACATTCTTCCGCTGAACTTTCTTCCCGCCGCCGAAGAAGAAGTGCGCGTCACCTGCGACGGGAAGAACTACCGGCACTTTCAGTCGGCCAAGGCCAAAACCAAATTCGTGCTGGGCGAATTTCCCTGGCAGGTCCGAGTTGGTGAGACAGCTTACGTATGTGACTACGTCGCGCCACCGTTCGTAGTTTCCTCAGAACAGATGGATGAGGAAGTCACCTGGTCGCGCGGAGAGTATGTTTCCGGCAAAGATCTCTGGAAAGCCTTCAAACTGCCCGGCGACCCTCCTGCTCCGATCGGGGTCTATGCCAACCAGCCGTCGCCGATGCGCGCGTCAATGGGCTCGGTTCTTAAGACTTTCGCAGTCTTCTGCGGCCTACTGCTGTTGCTGCTAATTGCCAATGCCATCATGAGCGCTGGCGCGAAAAGCTTCACGGCGACCTATTATCTCCAGCCGGCGTCGACGCAAGAGCAGTCGTTTGTCACGCCCGTGTTTCGTCTTGGCGGCCGAGTTTCCGACGTTGAGCTTAAGAGCTATGCATCGCTCTCGAACGAGTGGATCTATCTCAACTACGCTCTTATCAACCAGGACACCGGCCAAGCGTGGGACGTAGGCCGCGAACTAAGCTACTACTCCGGTTACGACTCGGACGGCTCGTGGACCGAAGGCAGCAAAAATGACAGCGTTGTGATTTCGTCGGTACCACCAGGCAACTACTATCTGCGCATTGAACCGGAGAGCGATCGCAGTTTCCCGACGATCCCCTACAACGTAGAAGTCATTCGCGATGTGGCGGTGCTGCGATTGTATTTGATCGCATTCGGCGCGCTACTGCTGCCGGCCATCTTCATCCTGTGGCGCACCTTCAGCTTTGAACAGATGCGGTGGGCTGAAAGTGACCATCCACTGGGCAGCTTCCTGCACCAGGATTCATCTTCCAGCGGGGACTCAGACGATGATTAAGCTTTACGTTCTCTACGGACTCGGGATTCTCATGGCCACGGGCTACGGCGCGTACCGCGGATGGACGTTCACGATGGTTAACGAAGTGAAGAACGTGCCCCTGTCGGTCCGCGACAATCCAGGCTCGTACCGCTCCATTTACAGCAGTTATCACCATTACACGGGAGGCAAATAACATGGTCGCGCTGAACAACGTTGTTGCCGCGCTTCTTTTTGCCGGCATCGGCCTCGTGATTTTCATTCTGGCCTTCGTGATTCTCGACAAGGCGACGCCGTATCACCTCTGGAAGGAAATTCTGGAAGATCAAAATACCGCATTGGCCATACTTCTGGGAGCCATGTCGGTAGGCATTTGCATCATCATCGCGGCGGCGATCCACTAGTCTCGTGGCGATCCTTCTCTTCATCTCGGTGCTGTTGATCGCCGCGTGCGGCCTGATCTATGAATTGATCGCCGGCACGCTCGCGAGCTACCTCATCGGCGACAGCGTCTTTCAATTCTCGACCATCATCGGATGCTATCTGTTCGCCATGGGCATCGGCAGTGCGATGTCGCGCTACATTTCCCGCGGACTGGTGCAGCGCTTCATCTGGATCGAGTTGATGGTCGGACTGCTCGGCGGATTCTCGTCCACGCTGCTGTTTCTGGCGTTCGCCTACACCCACGCGTTTGGCCTGCTGATGTACGTCGTGGTGATCTTGCTGGGGATTCTGGTGGGCCTCGAAATTCCGCTGCTGATCAGAATTATCAAGGACCGCTATTCCTTCCGCGACGCCGTGGCGCACGTCTTGACCTTCGACTACATCGGCGCACTCGCCGCTTCCCTGTTGTTTCCCATCCTGCTCGTTCCTCGACTCGGACTGGTGCGGTCCGCACTACTGTTCGGGATCATTAACGCTGCTGTCGCGCTCTGGAGCACGTACTTATTTGGTGCCCATCTGCGTGCAAAACAGCTCCTCCGCGGATTCTCGATCGTGGTTCTCTGTGCCCTGCTCACGGGCCTGTTTCAGGCAAAGCGCATCACCGAGGCCGCCGAAGACAACATCTATGCCGACGACATCATCTTCGCGCGTGACTCACGCTATCAGCACATTGTGCTCACACGATTCAAAGATGACCTGCGGCTGTTCCTGAATAGCCATCTGCAATTCAGCTCGCGTGACGAATACCGCTATCACGAGGCCCTGATTCATCCCGGACTCGCTTCGATTCCTGCGCCCCGCCGCGTACTGGTACTAGGCGGAGGCGATGGCCTCGCCGTCCGCGAAATTCTGAAATACCCACAGGTCGAGAGTGTGACGCTGGTGGATCTCGATCCCGAGATGACGAAACTCTTTACCGGCAACGCGATGCTGACCGCACTCAATCAGCGATCGCTACTCTCGCCCAAGGTGCGCGTGATCAATGCCGACGCCTTTCCCTGGATCGATGAGAACAATGACAGCTTCGACTTCATCGTGATCGACTTTCCCGATCCCACGAACTATTCGCTCGGCAAACTCTACACAACGGCTTTTTACCGCGCTGTCGCACGGCATTTGAGCGCACAGGGATTGCTGGTGGTGCAGAGCACATCTCCGATGTTTGCGCGCGATTCCTTCTGGTGTATTGCGCAAACCATCCAGGAAGCCGGTCTGCAGACGTCGCCTTATCACGTTTATGTGCCGTCATTCGGCGAGTGGGGCTTCGTCATCGGGAGCACACACCGTTACGAACAGCCCACGATTCTTCCCAACGGCCTTCGCTTCTTAAACGCACAGGCGCTTAGTTCCATGTTCGAATTTCCCAACGACATGGGACCGATGAAGATGCCGCCCAACCGCTTGAACGACCAGGTGCTCGTACGTCTTTACGATCAGGACTGGAAGGACGTCAGCCATTGAGCACTTCGCGTCGCGACTTCCTGAAGGTCGGGTGCGCAGCACTGATCGGCCTGAGTGCGAAGACCGAACGCCGCATCGAAGGATCCTTCGTCAACGACAACTTCGCTGTGGGCCACAAACTGCGCGACCGGATTCCGGTTCCCTCTCCGAAACAACTACAGAAGATCCCCATCGCCATCGTCGGCGGAGGCATTGCTGGCCTGAGTGCAGCATGGCGTCTGAACAACCGCGGCTTCCGCGATTTCGTTCTGCTCGAGATGAATAGCGAAGCCGGGGGAAATGCCCGCAGCGGGCGAAACGAGGTAAGCGCCTATCCCTGGGCTGCGCATTACGTTCCTGTTCCCGGACCGAAAGCAGTTTATGTTCGCGAATTGTTTGAAGATCTCGGTGTGCTGGTGAACGGAAAGTGGAACGAGCGTATGCTCTGTTTCGCTCCGCAGGAAAGGCTTTTCATGCATGGTCGCTGGCAGGATGGCATCGAGCCCGCGGCGACGCTGACGCCCGACGAGCGCCAGCAGTTTTCCAAGCTGCAGGACCTGCTGGCGTCATTTCGCCAAAAAGGCGGCTTTACGATTCCGATGGAAGTGGGAATGGAATCGTCGCCGAAGGAGCTGGATCGTGTTTCGTTCTCGACTTGGCTGAAGCAACAAGGGATCGATGCCCCTGCGGTGACCTGGTATATGAACTACTGCTGTCGCGACGATTACGGAGCGCTAGCGTCAGACACGTCCGCGTGGGCAGGAATTCATTACTTCGCCTCGCGCGAACCCGACGAGAAAGGTCCGCTCACGTGGCCCGAAGGAAACGGCTGGATCACAAAGCAGCTGCTCCAACGATTGGGATCATTCCTTCGCACTGGCAACGCGGTCAGAACAATTGCTCGTCGCGGAAATGGCTACACGGTAACTTGCGGCGATGTCGAATATCGATGCGAAGCGGTTATTTTCGCAGCGCCAACATTCCTGGCGCCGTACATCATTGAGGGTTTTCCGCGGCTTCAGTCCTTCGAATATTCGCCTTGGTTAACGGCAAACCTCACACTCGACCGCTTTCCTCGCGGAGCTTCACTCGAAGAACTCGCTTGGGACAACGTGGTCTATGATTCGCCGACGTTGGGTTATGTGGTCGCGAACCACCAGACACTGCGCACTCATCTTGAGCACACGGTTTGGACTTTCTACTGGGCGCTCGCAGATGGATCGCCTGCCGCCAATCGCCAGCGCCTTCTCTCGACCGACTGGAATTACTGGAAAGAAGCAATTCTGAATGACTTGCAGCGCGTTCATCCCGACATTCGCGAGTGCGTATCGCGCGTCGACATCATGCGCATGGGACATGCGATGGTGCGGCCCGGAGTCGGGAACATTTTTGCCGAGGATCGACGCCGATTGGCGAAACAGAGCGGGCAATTGCTTTTTGCGAACTCCGACATCAGCGGAATTTCCATCTTTGAAGAAGCGCAATTCCGCGGAATCACTGCCGCCGACAAAGCGCTGAAGCACGTCGCGCGGGCATAAATTATCGCTTCTTCAACGCTTCCAGTTCATCCAGCGTTCGTGGCCAGTCAGACTTAAGCAGCCGAGAGAGGCTTCGGTCCGCCAGGAGTTTGCCTCCCGTCTGGCAATGCGGACAGTAATTGGTTTCGTTGTCGGCATAGCGAATGCGCTGAATAGCTTCGCCACACCGCCGGCATGGCTTCCCATATCGCCCATGAACAGCCATCGACGGACGGAACGCAGTCACCTTCTCCGGGAAACCGGATTTTGCTTCCTGTAAGAGTTGATCGGTCCACGAACGAAGCGTTTCCTGCGTGGCGACGAACAGGCGCTCCCATTCGTCATCCCTCAGCTTGTGAGTCAGCGCCACAGGCGACAACTGTGTTGCATGAAGAATCTCGTCCGAGTACGCGTTGCCGATGCCGCTAATGATTCGCGGATCGGTAAGCGCCCGCTTCAATGTTCGATTTTCTTTGCTTAATGCCGTGCGAAAGGCGGCTAAATCGACGGCAAAGACGTCAATTCCGCCGGGGTCCAGAGCCGTCAGTCCATCTTCTCCATGAACAACGTGAAGGGAAGCACGATGTCGCGTACCGGCTTCGGTTAGAAGCAAAGTGCCGTTTGGGAAATCAAACGCGGCAAGTTGCTGGCGTCCACTCAACTTCGCTCCAGCAGCTTTCCAGTGCAGCCGTCCGGCGATCATCAGGTGAAGCACCAGCCAGAGATCGTCTTCCAAACCGATGGCTATGCGCTTTCCGATCCGCCGCAACTCGCGCACTATGCGACCTTCGATGGCCACGATCGGGGGTTCGGCGGTTCGAAGAAGGAAAGGGCCACCGATGCGGATGCGTTTGAGCGGTTGTCCGACGATGCGCAATTCGAGCGCGTGGATATACGCCGTGATGTCAGGCAGTTCCGGCATTTGCAGTTCTCCCTATTATGCCGTTAATCGCGCTACGTCCGCGCGGGAAATGTCGGACCGGTACAGCGTAGATGCAGCGGATGATATGTTGTTCATGATTGCAGATGAGCAAGCAGACGATTTCTGACGACAACCTTATCGTGGCGGAAAAGCACGCCCATTTGGCTGAAGGCTATGAAGACATTCGCCTGCCGGTTGTAGTGCTGCTCGACAACGTGCGCAGCATGTACAACGTAGGTGCTTTCTTCCGAGCGGCAGACGGCGTGAACTTGGAGAAACTGTACCTGTGTGGCATCACCGCTCATCCGCCAAAGAATGCGATCACGAAAACTGCGCTTGGCGCTGAGAAAACGGTCGCGTGGGAACACGACTGGGACGCCATGAAAGTTGCTACTGAGTTGCGTCGCAGCGGCTTACACATTGCCGCCATTGAGACCGGTGCAAAGACGATCGACTTGTTTCAATGGGAACCGAAGTTTCCGCTCTGTGTTGTCTTCGGCAATGAGGTCGAAGGCTTGAAACCGGAACTGCTGGACTTGGCCGACATGCACGTGCGCATCCCGATGCTGGGGCAAAAACGATCGTTGAACGTTGCGACGGCGGGCGGAATCGTACTCTACGAGTTATTGCGGAAATATCGACTGCTCAGAAATTTTAAAAAATGAAGATCAGAGTGAATGGTGGCCAGGGACGGAATCGAACCAGAACTGATTCTTTAGAATCTGTAAGTTGCAGATTTATCAATAGCCTAGAAATCCAAGAAATCCAACAATTCCAACTCGGTAGCACAAATTAGCACAAAAATTCTGGACAGCGGTTTACCAAGACTTCCGCTGACAAGAGCCTAACGTGCGAACTTAACGTCCGAATGAGTTCTCCACACAAAGATGCACGAACCGAGAACGAAACAACGGCGTGGAAAGAATCGAATCCGCGTGACTTACAGCTCAGCAGATGGCATGACGTACCTTTTTTTCGATGTAAAGCGTCGCGAGCGGCACGGGAATGGCACGGTTCAGTAGCGACCTTTGGGTTCACAAACCAATAGCCATTCAAACGGGAGCTGACTGGGACTCCGCAGAGAGCGGATTCAAGCAATTCCGACCCGTAAGTACCATTTGCTAGTGTGCCAATTATCGAACTATACCGCCCCCGGGTTCAGATGATACCGGCCAGAGACTGAAGACGCAGCGCTGAAACATCTAATCATCTCCCTGCCGAGTAGATTCCAGTTTAGGATCAATGCGTTCGACAACTCATTGCTTTGATCCAGTGGGATATTTCTGCGGGAGCTGCTTAATGATCTCATCTGGCGGCTGTCCTCCTTTACACGTTGGGTGGCCGAAGCCGCTTGGGCTATTTCCGTTCTGGATGTCAAGGATCATGTTGTCGTTCGGACCCGGACCTGGTGCCACCCCATTAGGGACGGCGTCGAAGTTCAGCTGATGACGGATCTTCCAGGCGACGACGTGATCGGCGCAGGAGGTATCGCCACTAACGCCCAGTCCTCCGACGATGTGACCACTGGTGTCGTAGAGGGGAAGTCCTCCTCCGAAGACGATAATCCCGCCAATTGGCTTGCCAACCATTGGATCGTCAGTCTGACCCTGCTTGTTAGGATCGCCGGCGAAAACAGCCTGCGGGTTGGGAGGAGCACTGGTAGTGAGACTGAACAGGCTCTGTCCCGGGGTCGAGGCGAAGTAGAGGTTGGCCGTGGAAAGCGCGAAGTTGTCGAGGCTCAGCGCGTTCGTGGTACTTGCCTTTTCCGCGGCAATGATTCGACTGCCGGGCCATTGTGAGCCGCGATTGGGACCGCTGAAAACGACGTCGCAGACCACTCCATCGCGATTGACGACGACCGCCCACTGGTTGTTGCCGAGGCCGCTATTGGAGGTTTTTCCTTCCTTTACCGCAGACTGAAGGGCTGCTTTCAGCTTGCTGTATTCAGGAACTTTTTCACATCCCGAAGGCTTGGACTGTGCCCAGGACGAATAAACCAAAAGCAGAAGTAGACCGATCCCTAGCAGTTTTTTACGCATGTTCCTCTCCTTGCGATCGCATCGTGTTTGTCATTCGTTTGTTCGCGAACCGATGAGCCCAGCATTCATCGTGTCAATTAATCCAAGGAATACAAATACGCTGCAATGTCGGCACTGTCCTGATCCGTAACTCCCATCTCCGGCATTGCCGTCTTTGGCTCAATCTTCGTCGGATGTTGCAGCCACTTCTTCAGATTTTCAGGAGTGTTGGGAATCTCCCCAGCGATATAAACCCGCTTCGACCAGTGTTCGAGGGGTGGACCGACTAGCGCCTTGGCGTCCTGCACTCCGGGAATCGTGTGGCACGACTGACAGCCGTAGTTGCGTATTGCGTCGTGGCCGCGACTGGGATCGCCACGAGTGGTGCGGCGGATTTCGTCAATGCGGTCCTTGCGAGCGGGATCGCAGGCCGCGAGCAGCGCAATCGCGAACAGTGCAAAGAGAAGGCTACGCATTGCGTGGCACCTCTTCAACGTGCGTGTACGCGACACGCTTCTCCGATTCACGCAGCCATACCGCCATCAACCAAAGTCCGAGGATGATGAAAATAACGCCGGCGGGTATCCACATGATCAGTCCGCCGAGTTGCTGGTCTTCGATCGGCGTCAGGTTAAATGCCGCGGTGCGGCCCCCGTAGATCGGATACCAGAGCTGATTGGTAAACGTCATAAGCGCGCCAAGGATGCTGGTGTGAATGGCAGTAGTGAAAACATAGAGCACACCCACACCGTACGTCATGCGGCCGTGGCGTCCGTGAATTAAAGTCCACCAGAAGAGCAACGCCGTACCGAGAAAGGTTGTGTGCTGAAGGGCGTGAACCCAATCGTGTTCCACACTGGCGTCGTAAAGAAATGGGACGTGCCAAGCCCAAAGCGTGGAGCCGTGCAACAACCACACGAACAGCGGCAAAGTCATCACACTCCACATGGCGGCGAATTGTCGCTTCTTGGTCCATCGCCCGGAGGTTTCTCGCCAGCGGAACGGGAGCGCCCAAACAAACCAGGTGACCGGCCGTGCCAATACGAGCAGAGGCGCTGCGATAATCATCAGCAGCTCGTGCTGTGTCATGTGAATCGAGAAGAGAAGCGAGCCAAGCTTGTGGATCGGCGAAACGAGTGCTGCGAACAGAGTGAGCCAGCCCGCGATGAAGGAGGTGATCTGCAGGCCCGACCAGCCGGGTTTGCCATGGCGCCGGATTACACCGATCGCGAACCACACTGCCACGATGGCAAGGGGAATGACGACTTCCGGTTCAAAGCTCCAACTGCGCTCTGCCTGCGCACGCGTGAGATGCGAAGCAGCGGCTTCGTCGTGAGCGAACGCCTGCATCGTCGTGAGTAACAGGCAGCCGAGTTGGAGGATGCCTTTCATCAGTCGCACGGGCTCAAGATAAAGCGAGGAACGGCGGTGGCAATGATCACGACTGCGAACCCGATGCTGGAAGCGATGCCGAGTAGCGCCATGAAATGCGAACGATCAAACGGAGTACCGCCATCATCCGATCCTTCGCGGACAGCCAGGAACTCCTGCCATCCGACAAACGCTCCCGTTAGAGCTAGAATCAACGCAACCAAACTGATGACGTGCAACAGGTAGAAATGCCCGGTTGAGCAGGCGTGATACACCGACATGTAGCTCAAGCCGAGATCGGTGGCCCACGCAACGGGACCTATCAGCAACGCATAAAACTGCGGCAGAGCCGATCTGGGGGAAGTAGCTTCCATAGCTAGAGCACCCTCGGCGCGATATAAATGACAAACCAGATCGGCAGCCATGTGAGCACAACGAAGTACCAATAGTCGCTGTTCTCGGAAGCGTCCATGTAGCGTTTGCCGTCGAGCGGACCGGTGAAGAAAAGGGTTGTGAGAACAGCGGTATCAAACCAGTCGGTCAGGAGATGGACCGTGTGCAGTCCAAGCAGGATCCAAACAATCGAGGCGTAGGCGTTGGCATCCCACTGACAGTTGAGCCAGGAGAACTCAAATCCGCGGAATACCATATTCAGGACCCCCATGCCCGTCATGATCACCAACCCGATGCGCGTTCGTTGGAGATGTCCCTTCTCAGCGGCTTTCTTGGTCCACTGATTTGGCACGACACTGATCAGAAACCATGCAGTGTTGAGAAGCCCGTAGCGCAGAGCCGGCGGCATGAGACCGGGTGGCCAGTCGGAGGTGCGGGTGCGAAGATAAAAGTAGCTGGCGATCACGATGGCAAACATTGTGCCTTCAATCGCCATCATCCCGAGGGTGCCCCACCAGATGAGGCTGCGATGGCCGAAGACTACGGTCGGCAAATCGCCGACGTAGAACTCACGACGGCGAATTACCGGTTCTCCCATACCTCTATCTCCCTCTTCATTGCAGTTTCTCTTTTCGTGGGCCAGAACCAGCCGGTGAGGGTGATGGCGACAGGAATCGCTCCCCAAACCACTGCCCACGGCGTGAAGATGCTTCCGATAAACAAACCTGTAACGGCCAGGGCGGACAAGAAGGGCCAGATGCTGGGAGAAGGAAACAGCGTGAGATGATCAGGCTCGGCGTCGAGAGGCTTCGTGACCAGAA
>DASTGW010000639.1:0-3974 GCA_035718705.1 Terriglobales bacterium
CGTCAGCAGTGACGCGTCGAGTGCTGGACGTCGAACGCTCAATCCTCCCGCCGAAGACTTCGGACTAGCCACTGCCAACGAGACCCGCTTTCTCTCCGTCCCCAGCCCAGCTTCGGCCGAAGCTCACATGCGCGTGCTCACCGCGGAACCCCACGTTGCCGGAACTCCCGAGGACTACAAGACCGCTCAATACGTAGCGGCAAAATTCCGTGCTGCCGGACTTGAGACGTCCATCGTTCCCTACAAGGTTTGGCTGAACTATCCGGCGGAGATCAGTGTCGATGCCTACACGGCGAAGGGCCGCATTATGCATGGGCCGACTCCTGAGCAGGTGGACGATGACCCCTTTCAGAAGAACCCCAAGGTGATGACGGCCTTCAACGGCTACTCACCTTCGGGGGATGTCACGGCCGATGTGGTTTACGCCAACTATGGGCGTCCGGAAGACTTCCAGGAACTCAAGGAACTGGGCGTCGATGTGCGCGGCAAGATCGTGATCGTCCGTTACGGCGAGAACTTCCGCGGGGTAAAAGCTTACCTGGCGCAGGAAATGGGTGCGGCCGCGCTGATCATCTACTCCGATCCGATCGATGACGGCTATACCAAAGGCGATTCGTACCCGAAAGGACCGTGGCGTCCGAACAGCGGAGTGCAGCGCGGGACGGTGGAGTTTGGCTTCCAGCATCCCGGCGACCCGACAACTCCGGGATTCGCCTCGACGATGGAGCTGCCGGATTCTGAGCGGGTACGTCCGGAAGACAATCCGGACATGCCGAAGATCCCGGTAACGCCGCTCAGCGCGCTTGACGCTCAGCCGATCCTGGCAGCGCTGGCAGGACCAGAGTCTCCGCGCGACTGGCAAGGTGCGATGCCGGTTTCCTATCGCGTTGGTCCTGGACCGGTGAAGATCCACCTCAAGCTGAAGCAGGATTACGGATACCGAACGATCTGGAACGTGATCGGCAAGATCAAGGGAACAGACTTTCCTGACGAGTTGGTCATCGCCGGCAATCACCGCGATGCGTGGGTTTATGGCGCGGTCGATCCGGTGAGCGGCACGATCGCCATGCTCGAAGCGGTAAAAGGCCTTGGCGAACTGCTCAAGACCGGATGGAAGCCGAAGCGGACGGTGATCTTCGCCTCCTGGGACGCGGAAGAGCAAGGCTTGATCGGTTCCACCGAATGGGTGGAAGAGCACGAACCAGAACTCGCCAAGGCTGTCGCTTACTTCAACACCGATACTGGCGCAGCGGGACCGAACTTCCGCGCTGCTGCGACGCCGAGCCTGCGCAACTTCCTGCGTGACATCACCATGATCGTGCCAAGCCCGAAGGGCGGAGTGCTCTACGACCAGTGGCGGAACATCGGGCGCATGTCAGCTGTTGCAGCAGGCGGTTCGGACGTGTCACTCGGGAACCTGGGCAGCGGCTCGGATTACACCTCGTTCGTCGATCACCTTGGAATACCTTCGAGCGACATTCGTACCAGCGGCAATTATGGCGTGTATCACTCGGTGTTCGACAACTACGAGTGGTATAGAAAGTTTGGCGATCCCGGATTCGTTTACTCGCAGTTGATCGCGCGTGTGTTTGGGTTGCAAGTGTTACGCATGGCCGATGCGAAGGTGCTTCCGTACGATCACCAGACTTACGGAATGGAAATCCTTTCCTATGCTCTGGCGGCGGAGAAGCACGCGCGTGAGACTTTCGGCGAAGGTGCTCCGGACTTCAGTCCTGTGCTGCGGGCGGCGAGACGTTTTGTCACCGCGGGCCGCACGATTGGGATGAAGCAAGATGATCTGGCGGACAACGGTTCGAACAGCGACATCGCAAGGCTGAACGAAACTTTGATTCAATCCGAACGCGATCTGCTGTTGCCGAACGGACTGCCAAAGCGTCCGTGGTTCAAGAACTCGATTTTTGCTCCGGCCGATATGAAGGGCTACACCGCATCGGTGATTCCCGGCGTCAACGAGGCGATTGAATATGGCGACCTCGCGCTGACGACACAACAGATTCACGAACTTGCTTTAGCGCTAAATCGCGCTGCGGATCGCATGCTCAACTTCCAGGTGGAACCGGCTGTGATGCACGGAAGCAAGTAAGAGAATTGGTAAGTTGTAATTTGTAAGTTGTAAGTTAGAGCCAAAGCTGCCTTATCTCTCCCAGATACTTTTCATCTCTCTACTTCTATTTTTTCCAGACACTGTGCATCTCCCACAGCTGTCCCGTTAGATTTCCCGGGCGATTTTGCTCGATTGTCACTGGGCCGGTGAGATAGACGCGTTCGCTCATTACGCGGTCGCCGTCGTTGGCGAAGAGTTCGATCGTGGTCTGATCGACGAAGACATGCAAACGGACTTTATTTCCGCTGGCGATCGATCCAGCATGCTTTCCCGGAAAGTCGGGGCTGAAGTTCGCTTCGCCGGAATTCGTGCGGTCGATATAGATCTGCTTCGCCGCGGGATCGAAGCCGATCAGGACCGACTTACCTTTTGAATCAGTGATCGCCAGTCGCGTGTCCTGATCAGATTGAAGCTGCGCGTCGAACTCAAAGGAGGCGTTCGGCAAGCTCAACTTGCTTCCTGTCTTGAACGATTGCACCCGTCCACGAAGCGTTTGCAGCTCGTGAATCGGACGTTGACCGACGCAATAGCCGGTCTCGCAGCGGCGCAGGAACATCTCGCGCGGGATGGACTGAATGCCGCGCCACGGAGAGGTTGGTTCCTGGTTGGCATACTTCCAGTTGCCAAGCCAGCCCATCCAGATCACGCGCTTGTCGGTTGAGGGCAGATCGGCGAAGCGCTGTGTGGCGTAGAAGTCTTTGCCCCAGTCGATCCAGAGCTTGGTTGAGTCGGGGGTTTCGTTGGTGAACTTGTTGCCGTCGAAGTTGCCGACGAAATATTGCACTCCGGTTCCACCCTGCGGCGCACCGGGATTGCGGCTGATGATCAGAACCCACTTCTTCTGCGTAGTTCCTTCGATCGGCAGCTCCACCAGATCAGGACATTCCCATTGACCTTCCGTGGTTCCTGCAGGTCCGAATTCGCTCATGAACTTCCACGTTTTAAGGTCGCGCGATTCATAGAAGCGGGCGAGACGTTCGTCGGCGAAGACGGTTACAAGCACCCACTTCTTTTGCGGCTCGTACCAGAACATCTTGGGATCGCGGAAGTCGGGCTTTTTCTCGTCAACGACAGGATTGCCTTCGTAGTCTTTCCAGGTGCGTCCGCGATCGAGACTGTAGGCGATGTTTTGGCGCTGCCAGCCTTCTTTATGCGCCGTGTAGATCGCGACCAGGCAGGGTTCTTTGCCACAGAGTCCGCTGGAGTTGTTGCGATCGACGACCGAGCTGCCGGAGAAGATCATGTAGTCCTTGTGCTCAGGAATCGCGACCGGAAGATTGTTCCAGTGGACCATGTCCGGACTGACGGCGTGCCCCCAGCTCATGTGACCCCAAACATTTCCTTCCGGGTTGTGCTGGTAGAAGAGGTGGTATTCGCCCTGGAAGAAAACCATGCCGTTGGCGTCGTTCATGAAGTTTTGCGGAGGCGAGAAGTGATATTGAGGGCGGTAAAGTTCGGAGTAACGTGCCTGGCCAAAGGCTACCGAAGAGAGAAACGCGAATAAGAGAGCCGCCAGACGCATGAGGGTCCTCCCAGGTGGGAAAGGATAGCAGTTAAGGCGTCGCATCCAGCGGTATGTAACTTTATCGTTAGAGATACCCCACCTCCCCACCCAGACCATATTTTTCAACAACTTACGATGGTATTTTTGAGCTAACACCATGAGTTTAAAGAAGTTAAGGGCCAAAATATTGAAAATGCAGCGTTTAGCGGCCAGAAGCCAGCGGCCAGTAGTTAGTAATTGGTAGTTGGTATTTGGTCGTGAACATCCTCGCTTGCTGGTTCTCGGTTTTCGGTTTTCCTAACTGCTAATTACTAATTGCTAAGTAGTTCTTTATTGGAGTGATCA
>DASTGW010000640.1:0-3030 GCA_035718705.1 Terriglobales bacterium
CTGAATTTCGAACCGCGAACCTCTCCCCCGCCACGCCACGGAAGTACGCCTCTCCGCTCGTCGCTCCGTACAGCACCACGTTGCCGACGATGATGTTCTTATCGGCCTCAAACGCAGACTTCGCCGCGGGGCAGACAACGATTCGCCCTCCGGAAAGCCCTTTACCCACGTAGTCGTTCGCCTCGCCTTCTAACAGCAACGTTATTCCTCGCGCAAGGAAAGCTCCGAAGCTCTGCCCTGCCGATCCCTGGAAGCTCAGACTGATGGTGTCATCTGCCAGTCCGCTCGCCCCATGCCGCCGAGCCACTTCGCCGCTCAGCATCGTGCCGACGCTGCGATGAACGTTGCGGATCGGCAAACTCAACGCGACCGGAACTCCGCCATCGATGGCCGCCCGACAGCTTTGAATCAACTGATGATCAAGCGCCTGCTCCAGTCCATGTTCTTGCGCCTTCGTGCAACGACGTCCAACCCTCTGCGGCATCGGCGGCGCGTACAGGATCGCCGAAAAGTCCAATCCCGCGGCCTTCCAGTGCTCAGCCGCAGGCCGCGCTTCGAGCATATCCACGCGCCCGATCATTTCATCGAACCGGCGGAAGCCCATCTGCGCCATGTACTCGCGCACCTGCTCCGCCAGGTAGAAGAAGAAATTGATCACGTGCTCCGGCTCGCCCTGGAACCGCTGCCGCAACACGGGATCCTGCGTCGCGATACCCACCGGACACGTATTCAGGTGGCATTTGCGCATCATGATGCAGCCCATCGCGATCAGCGGCGTAGTCGCGAAGCCGAACTCTTCTGCGCCCAGCAGCGCGGCGATCACTACGTCGCGGCCGGTTTGAAGTTTTCCGTCCGTCTGCAGTTTCACCCGGCTGCGCAAATCGTTCAGCAGCAGCACCTGCTGCGTTTCCGCTAGTCCGAGTTCCCACGGTATGCCCGCATGTTTGATAGAAGTAAGCGGCGACGCGCCGGTTCCGCCCGAATCGCCACTAATCAGAATCACGTCCGCATGCGCCTTCGCGACACCGGCTGCCACCGTGCCCACTCCGACCTCCGCCACAAGCTTCACCGAAACTCGCGCCGCCGGGTTCACGTTCTTCAAGTCATAAATCAGTTGCGCAAGATCTTCGATCGAGTAGATGTCATGGTGCGGCGGCGGTGAAATCAGCCCGACACCCGGCACTGAGTGCCGCAAGCGCGCGATCACCTCGTCCACCTTATGTCCCGGAAGCTGGCCACCCTCGCCGGGTTTCGCGCCCTGCGCCATCTTGATCTGCAACTCATCGGCATTCACCAGGTAGTGTGCCGTCACACCAAACCGCGCGGATGCCACCTGTTTCACCGCGCTCCGCCGTAGTTCTCCATTCGCGTCGCGCTCGAAGCGGTTTGCGTCCTCTCCGCCTTCACCGGTATTCGACTTCGCGCCGATCTGGTTCATCGCAATGGCCAGCGTTTCATGCGCTTCCTTGCTGATTGACCCGAAGGACATCGCGCCCGTCGCGAATCGCTTCACGATCTCCTTCGCCGGTTCAACTTCTTCAAGCGGCACCGCCGACTCCGCTGCCTTGAATTCCAGCAGTCCTCGCAGCGTTCCAAGTTCGCGGTTCTGTCGATCCACCGTGTCGGTATATTCCTTGAACGTCTTCGGATCCGACTTCCTAACCGCGTGCTGCAGCTTGCTGATCGTCGTCGGATTGATCATGTGACGCTCGCCGCCAGCGCGATAGTGATACACACCGCCCGCCGCAAGCTCCGTCTCCGACTCACTCACCTCACGGAAGGCAAACTCATGCCGCATCTTTGCCTCTCGCGCCAGTACCGCCAGATCTACGCCACCGATCCGCGACGTTGTTCCCGTGAAGTATTCATCCACCAGCGACTTGCTCAGGCCGATGGCTTCGAATACCTGTGCCCCTCGATAGCTCTGCAAGGTCGAGATGCCCATACGCGAGAATGTCTTTAGCAATCCCTTGTTGACGGCCTTCACGAAATTCTTCACTGCCGCCTGCGCGCTCACCTCCAGATGCTCGCGAGCGGCCATGTCTTCGATCGTTTCGATCGCCAGGTAAGGATTCACCGCGCTCGCGCCATATCCGATCAGCAACGCGAAGTGCATCACTTCCCTTGCCTCGCCGGATTCGATTACGAGCGCAACCGTCGTTCGCGTCTTCTCTCGCACCAACAGGTTGTGCACCGCCGAGAGCGCCAGCAAACTGGGAATCGGCGCGTATTGGTCATCCACGCCGCGATCCGACAGAATCAGCATTGTGTAGCCGGACTTCACCGCCAGCGAAGCGCGTCGGCTCAGTTCGTTCAATGCACGCCGCAGTCCGACTTCGCCATCTTCCGCGCGAAAGGCCATCGTCAGCGTAGTAGCCAGCATGTCTCCACGCGACACTCGCCGGATCTTCTCCAACTCGCGGTTCGTCAGGATAGGTTGCGACAGCTTCAGCGTGTGGCAGTTCTCCGGAGTCTCTTCCAGGATGTTGCGCTCCACGCCGATGTAGCTCGTGAGCGACATCACCATCTCTTCGCGAATGGGATCAATCGGCGGGTTCGTCACCTGCGCGAACAGCTGCTTGAAATAATTGAACAGTAGCTGCGGATGATCGGACAAGCACGCCAGTGGCGTGTCCGTTCCCATCGACCCCAGAGGTTCCTCGCCCTTATTCGCCATCGGCTCAAGGATCACTCGCAGGTCTTCGTCGGTGTACCCGAATGCGCGCTGACGGCGCCGAATTGCCTCATGGTCCGCGCCCTGCACGCGCGAAGGCTCCGGCAACTGTTCCAGCGTGATCTGGTTTTGCTTGAGCCATTCCGCATACGGTTTCCGGCTCGCCAGCTGTTGCTTAATCTCCTTATCGGAAATAATGCGTCCCGCCACCGTATCCACCAAGAACATCTTTCCCGGCTGCAAGCGGCCCTTCTGCTTTACGTTCTCTGCGGGAATCGCAAGCACGCCTGCCTCTGACGCCAGCACTACCATGTCATCATTGGTGACAACGTAACGCCCCGGACGAAGCCCATTGC
>DASTGW010000641.1:0-2884 GCA_035718705.1 Terriglobales bacterium
AGAAGCACTAAGCGACTTTTTTACGCTCGCGTTCCACCCGCGCGTGCAGCAACTCTTTCGCTTTCTCAAGCACCCGCTGTCGCGACGCCGGCAAATTTTTTCCCGCTCGATTGATGTAAAAGCTCAGCATCCGTATCCCGGAGCTTACTCCTTTGGGGGACACTTTCTTCGACGCCAGCGTCCTCGCGATCGTCGCTGCATCCTTCTTGAACAGTCCCTCTGGCGGATTCGTGGCGTCAGAGTTGGCCGTCACCTCCGCCGACCACCGACGTTTCGATCCGGCTTTGTGCGATGAAGATTTCCTTGAAGCAGACTTGCCCGTACTCTTTGTTCGTGATTTCGCTTTCGTGGCCATTCTCGAATGGATGCCACTTCGGCCCGTTTTGATAGCCGGCTTAAAGTGAGCAAGGGGCCACGCCGACACCGGCATGGCCCCAAACTCTCCCTTCGCGCAGCTGCTACTTCACTGCCAACTCTTTCAAACTCGCTTTGTGATTGATGTCATGAACATGATCGTCTCCCTGTACCCAAACCTGGTGAAGGTACATCTTCCCTCGCTCATAGACGAATACCAGTTTGCTCTCTTTGACCCGCTCAGATGTCTTTTGATCCGCAGTCATGTGGTACCGCGTTGCACTCCCACTGATGGCCACGAAATTTCCTGCAATATCAGTGGACTTGAACAGATACTCACCGGCTGGGTACTGCACATTGTTCACATAGAAGGAAAAGGGAATTTTTGCACTCACCATGCTTGAGGGTTGGTTCTGGGCCACGGCGATCAGGCACGAGACAAGGACTACCAAGGCAATCGCGAACTTCTTCATAACCCACCTCTCTGAAGATCTCGTTTTCTACCGACCCGCTCAGCAGATGGGCGATTCATCGCACGATCCGCCGCAAGCATCAATGTTCAGCCTGTAATCAGGATGTGACCGAGTTGTGATTGCCGTAAGTCTTCCCAAAACTGGAACTTACCGGCACATATCATTTGCACTTTGAGTTGCGGCCTGCGCGATTGAAGCTACACTTTCCTGAGATCACATCCAGCCACTCCGGGGAGAAACGAACGGTGCCAGTCTCCCGGCCAATTCGAGGCTTCTGTTTCGGCCCCTTCGAACTGGATTCGGATACAGGCGAACTCCGCAATAACGGCACCCCTCTCCACCTGCAACCTCAGCCGCTCCAAGTGCTTACGATCCTGCTGCAGAGCCCGGGCAAACTCGTCACTCGCGAACAACTACAACAACAGCTCTGGCCGCAGGACACATTCGTCGAGTTTGAGGTCGGGCTGAACCAGGCGATTAAGAAACTGCGCGAGACGCTCGGAGATTCTGCACAATCTCCTATCTACATCGAAACTGTTCCCCGTCGGGGTTATCGCTTCATCGCTCCGGTAGAGGAAATTCTTCCGGCCGAATTCCCCGCAGAGCAAACAACCGATAGAACCAATATCAGCACTCCGCAATCCGATACTTGGATCCTCATTCTTTACAAAAAATCCTCAATCATCATCATCGCGACGCTGGCCTTCATCGTTGCGGTCACGGGAGATCTCGCCTACCGACACTATCGACGGACACAGTTTGCTGGCCGGCCTGTCGCGATCACCTCTTTCCGCGATCTCACGCAAGATCCTCAACTTGAATGGCTGGGTCCCGGCATGGCTGAGATGCTGACCACCAATCTCGGCCAGGTGCAAGGAATCGATCTAATCTCTCCGGAGCGCCTGGTTCGAGCCGAACAAGAGTTGAACAAGAGGAAGCCGAGGCCGACTCCGTCAGAGCTCGCCCGGGAAGTCGGGGCCACCCTGTTAGTGACCGGTTCGGTGATGAAGGTCAGTCCTTCGAAGATCGTCGTCGAAGTCCGAATGCAGGAAGTAGGGAACGGCAGAATCGTGTTCACCGAGACGATGCAAGGCGAAGACGTCGCCAGCATTTTTCAGATGACCAACTCCACCACCGAGCGCCTCTCAAAAGAGCTATTGCCAAGAAAAGAGGTGCCTGATCGGCCGTTACAAATCGAACAGTCTCTAACTTCTAACATCGAAGCGCTCCGCCATTATCAGGCAGCTGTCTCTTACGGGCGTCGCATGCTGAACGACAAGGCAATTCGTGAATTGGAAGAAGCTGTGCACCTCGATCCGCAGTTCGCCGCAGCGTATTTGGCCCTCTTCGGAAAATATCGATCCGTTGGCGATGCTGGAAAAGCCTTGGAACACCTGCGTTCTGCGGAGCGCTTTCAGGACCGCCTTCCTCAACTCGCGAAACTAGAGATCGAAGCGTCGAAAGTTACGCTAAGCGGAGACATCCGAGAGCTCATTCGTGTCCGGGAAGAGATGCTTCGCAGGGATCCGCGGAATGTCGAAAACAGAAACGAATTGGCCGGGGCATACATCATGGATCGACAACCTCAGCGAGCGGTCAGCATTATGCAGGATGCTATGTCTCTTGATCCCAAGGATTCATTCCTCGTGAGTCAACACCCTTATGACTTCGGTTGGGCTGGGGATGAAGCCGGCGCCATTGAGGCCTGCAGGAAATACGCAGCATTGGTGGGGTCCGACGAACCGGATCCGTGGTCCGCATTCGGCGATATGTATTACTTGTTTGGGCGGACAAAGGAGGCGGCCAATGCATATCGCGAGCTACTTGAAATCGATCCGACTTATTCCCGTTACGATGCTTTCAAATCATTGGCCATCATCTATGCGGATGGCGGCGAACCTCAACAGGCCGAGCAGATGCTGCAGGAATACCGTAAACACGTTTCTGGAGTGTGGCAGATCGATGCCGCGGCATTCGAAGCTCAACTACATCAGCTCCGTGGAGATCCGGAAGGCTCACTGACTATCTACCAACGCCTTGTCCCAGCTCTCATCGAT
>DASTGW010000642.1:0-4937 GCA_035718705.1 Terriglobales bacterium
AAATTGCTATTCTGAAAATATGGTGGAGGAGACGCCAAAAGCGCCCTTCACCTTTTTGTTTGCTTCGCAATCAGTTTTGCCTCAGCTCATGTTGAGGAGGGCGTGAGCCCGACGAAACATCTTATGCAACTGGCACCACGGTATACCGCCGGTATACCGAACGTAAGTGGCTGATTCCAATAGTATGCCCGGTATAGGGGGTATACCGCTGCGAAGCAGCGGCAGAGGGTAGCGCACGGCGCGAGCCGTGGGATGCATATGCGTTGAACCCCGAGCCCCGGAGGGGCGACACCTAGGGCGGACTTCGGTCCGCCTTTTGTTTTAACCAAAAAACGAAAACCGACAACCAGCCGTTCTTAGCGAACTTTGCGAGGAACGGCTTTTTCACAGGCCGCTGGCCGCTGGCCAGCTGCTCTAGGAGAATTCATGCACAAACCAATTCAAGCACCCCAATGCCAGCACATCCTCAACACTGGCCGTCGCTGCAAAGCCCCTGCCGTCAAAGGCACCGACTTTTGCCACTGGCACGACAAATCCCGCAACACCACCGACAAATCTCCTCTCCCGCTTCTCGAAGATGGCAACTCCGTTCAACTCGCGCTCACCATGGTCCTGCGCGGCATTCAGTCCGGCCAGTACTCGCCCAAGCAAGGTACTTCCATGCTTTACGGACTCTCCATCGCCAGCTACAACCTCAAGAAGGTTCAGGTCGATTATGAGTTCTACCCGTATGTCGAACCGGTTGCGCAAGAACCGATTGTTGGTGTTCCTTCAATTCCACCGCCGCCCGCATTGAATTCGCCCTCACAGACTCCAGAACCCGAACCCGCTACCGTCGCCGCCGCTCACCCGATTCAGCCCGCAACCATTCTCGCCGCCGTTGAACCCGACCTGCTCGACCAAATCCTCAACCCTCCGCCGAAAAAGCCTTCGCAATCCGTCCCCTGTCTTCCACCTGAATCGTTCGCCTCTGCCGAATCTCTCGCCTCAACCGAGTCGTTCACACTTCGCGAAGAGCGCTTCAAACCCGAAGACGTCCGGGCCTACTGGACTCAGCACCTCTCCCCCGAAGTAGTCAGCCTGCGCCACCGTGGACAACTGGTCTACGAGCCTCCCACCTGGCTCCCGCTAACCGATCAGGAACTCGAATACCTGCGCACCCATGTGGCGCCCCTCTTCGAACCCGCGACCGAAGAGCAGCAGAAGAACCAGGAGCGCATCACCTTCCATCTCACCCACCTCAACGTCCACCCGCCCACCGACGCTGACCTCCACCACGACATCGCCAATCTCCTAAAAGGCGACAAACTCTTCGCCCACATCTTCGGCCCCTTGGCGAAGTAAGGGAGACGTCGATGTTTGAAGAGGATCATCGGACAGGAGTGATTACTGAAAACCGACAACCGAGAACCGAAGACCGTACCGTGACTGGCTACTGGATAGTGGGTACTGTCAACTCGCAGCAAACGACATGTTCTCGATCCACGATCTATCAGGGAGACGCAAAACCTCTATGACTGACCGACTCTACTGGGTACTGAATACTGGGTACTGGGTACTGAACTGGTCGTACGACGTTCGTAAGCACGCACCAAAGGGCATTCGCAGTAACTCTGCGGTCGTAACCTTTTCGTGATTACCCCGTCGTCCTACGATTGCCCTTGCAGTGGAGAACTCTATGTCAGCGGCGTTCGCTGTTCCCCCAACTGACAAGTTGTCAGGGGCACGCGCCTTTGCGCGCAGTCTCAACATTCTTTTGAAACACGCTCGTCTCTATGGACTTGCGCACAAACGTTCTACCGATCAGTTCGATCAAGCCTGGAACCTGCTGCGTTCGATCTTGACCAGCGACAACGGTTTTCTCATCGGTGTCACCGGAGAAAAACTTCTCCTCGACGGGATGCCGCTCGAGTCCGGCCCAGCCGAGCAAACATTCGCGAAAACTTTGTCCGCTGCCGGAATCGCCAGCATTCATTTTTCCAACACCGTCACCGCCAACGATCTGCAGAGCATGGTCACCACCTTCGCGCAGTCGCGACCGTCAGAACTGCTCGCAAATCTTCAGGCCATCTCCAACGATTCCCCAACCAAAGGCATTCGCGTGAACGAAGTGCGCTTCGTCGCGCATGACGGCTCCGACAACGAATCAACCACGGTCGCCAGCCTGATCTCTGCACGCACTCTCAACGAACTCGGACCCCAAGTGACAGACTGGATCAAAGACCCTAAGAAGCTGCTGCAGCTGATCTCCGCCGCCGAAGGAATGAAAGGCGGACACAGCGACACCGATACTGGCGACCAGGTGCAGGTTCTTCCCGCCTACGAGCAAGCGCCCGTTCCCATGAAGGAAGAGGAAGTCCTCAGCGTCATCCGCTTCATGTCGCGCATGGGAGAACTGAGCGAGAACGGCGGCGGTCCAAACGTCTCCGCCGTCGGTCAGGAACTCGGCGAACTTCAGGGCAACGCGCACGACCTGCTCTACCAGATGCTCTTCCACACCGCCGCCGGATCCTTCGACGGCGAAGCGCCCGACCTCATGAAACTGGCCGAGCATCTGGCCATCCGTTTCGCGGTAGAAAGCTTCGAGCGCGGCGAAGTGAAGGTCAATGCCGTCCAGCAGATGCTGGATCGCCTGAATAAGGAATTGGAAACGCTGCGCCGCGTGTTGAACTCGCACGAGGACAAGATGACGCGCGCGGGTCTCGTCGTCGAAAGCCAGTCCGAGATCCTCGACCGCCAGTTCTGGGCTTCCGTCCCCGACTGGGGCAAGAAGAAGATGCTCCTCTCCGAAGACGCCTGGTGCGTCCCGGCCCGAAACATCTCCACCTACGTTCAGCAGTTAGTAGAGCGTCGCGACAGCGAAACCGCCATCGCCATCCTCCACAACTACCTCAACGCTATCGAGAGCAAGGACGCTGATGCGCGTCGCAAAGCAGCTTCCGGCATTCTGGAATTGGCCGACCTCTATGGCCAGATCGATCACGCATTTCTCCAGCAGGCGATCCTGAAAGTCGGTCGCCAACTGGCCAGTGAAGGCTCGCTGGACCTACAGACCCTGCTCAGCTCCGCGTTTGTGCGCCTCAGCCAGGAAGCTGGCGCAAAGCGCGATTACGTGGCGCTGGAACAGTCGCTCTGCAGTCTCTCGCGCGTGGAAAAGATCCACCCGAACCTCGGACGTGACTTGAAACCGCGAATCTCGGTGCAGAGCCGTTTGCGTGACTTTGTGGCCGACCTGCATGAAGTGCCCGTGGTTCCGGCCGGACTCATCGATGTCCTGCGCCGGACTCCGGCCGCAGCCGCAGAAGAAATTGCTACCCAGTTTTCGAAGTGCAGTACCCGCCAGGAAGCCGAACGTTATGCCGATTTGATGAGCCAGGTCGGCAGCAGCGGCTTATTGCACCTGAAGAACTTGCTCCTTGAGCGCTCGGGCGCCGACGGTCTCATCGGTGTCGGGCTGCTTACCCGCTTCGACATGGAACTCATGTTGAACGAATTGCCGAGCCGGGTTCGTGCCTGGTCGCGCCATCAACAGGATTCCGCCGTCCGCCAGATCGCCGCTTCGGGCGCCCCGCATCGCGGCGAGTTATTAGTCGCATTGCTCGACGGACTCGACACACTCATCCTTCCCGAAGCCATCGACGAGATCGGCCTCACCGGAGACGCCAACTCTTCGGTCCCATTACTTGATCTCGCCATTGGCAAAAAGTCTGCGGAAGGCTCCCCCTACGTTCAGCTGAAGGCTGTTGAAGCCATAGGACGCTTAAGAATCCTCGGCGCGGAGAGTCTGCTCGCCGAACTCTTGCAACATCGGTCCATGTTCGGGTTTGCCGCAGCGCGCGAACTGCGCGTCGCCGCCATGCAAGCCCTGCAGAAGATCAATCCTGACCACGCGCATGCCTTGATGCCCAAGTCAGGACTCGATGTGAACGAGCTGGAGATCCGTCCGCTCGAAGCCAGCGACTCCAACTGGGTTCGCCAGCGCCGCTACCAGCGCGTCGTGCCCGGAAAGAGCATCATGGCCACCGCAATCACCGCCAAGGGAAATTGTCCGGTTGCACTCGAGCGCATCAGCCTCGGCGGAGGGCTCGCCACTCGCACCGGACGCACCCAGTTCGGCAGCGAAGCCACGCTCGAAATGAACCTCGGTCCGCTGCGCGGATTAAAGAGCCGCGTGCTCATCCGCGAAGCCCAGGCCGGCGTGATGTTCGAAATTGCCGACATCGGCATGGACGAACGCAGCCGCCTGCGCAAACTGATTGCTTCGCAGATGTAGTTAGCGCGTCATCAGGTATTCGATCTCTTGCTCGATTTCTGAGATCTTCACCGGCTCCGCGCCTCCCTGCTGCAGCGCGTTATTCAGCGCAGGCAACTCGGTCGTCTTCAATTTTTGCCACTCCGGATTCCGCGCTTCAAACGCCTTCCACGAAGTCTGGTAAAGCTCGATAGCTTGCGCTGAGACCGCGCGATTGCTGCTCTCAACCACCTTCAGCGCTGCAAGCAAACCTTTGTTGGCATCATCGAGACCGAAGGTCGTTTTGTCGCCCTTAACGATCTTGTCCATCGCAGCCAGGAACGCATCGATCTTCGCTGTTACCGCAGCATTCGAACCAAGTCGCTCTCTGGTTTCCTGCAGTTGCTTCTTGATCGACCCAGTTTCCGAAGCAGCTTTCCGGCTCTGCATTGACCTCGCATAGATCTCACGTCCGAGCCGCAACTGCTCTGCCAGTTCAGCCGGAGTCGCCGAGATGCGCGGATCGATTGCCACGTTGAACTTCTGCGTCAACGTCTGACCATCGACCGTGCGAACGATCGGGGCCCGGCATCGTTCACCGTCGGTGACGGTCTCCGGCTCTACGGCGACGGGGGGATCCTCAACGCCAGCACCGTCCAGTCGGTGGTCGAAGCGGCTGTGGGCGACGCCGACGGCGCCTTCGACC
>DASTGW010000643.1:0-2496 GCA_035718705.1 Terriglobales bacterium
CCGCGCGTGAACTTCGGGACTCCGGCCACGCAAAACGCGACGCCGCAACCGGCACCGGCGAGATAAGGCTTATGTCGAACGGCAACAAGTCACGCACTCTTGTGTGGGTACTAATTGGCGGCGGGGCGTTTCTCGTCTTCCTGCTCGCTGTCTTCGCTCTGGTTTATTACTCGGTTCGCGGGCAGCAGACGCGCACTGAAATCTACCGCGAGGGTTCCGGAGGACAGATCGCGGTCGTCGATCTGGAAGGCGTGATCATCACGCCCAAGGAAACCGTAAAGCAGTTGAAGAAGTTCGCCGATGACGACGCGGTGAAAGCCATCATCCTGCATGTGAACTCGCCAGGCGGAGGCGTGGCTGCTTCGGAGGAGATTTACCGCGAAGTCCGCCGCATCCGCGACGAGAAGAAAAAGAAGATCGTGGCTTCGATCGAGACCGTCGGCGCGAGCGGCGCTTACTACGTTTCGTCGGCCGCGAACAAGATCTACGCCGACAACGGATCGATCGTCGGGTCCATTGGCGTAATCATGGAATGGTACAACTACTCGGACCTGATCAAGTGGGCCAAGCTGAAGAACGTGGTGATCAAGACCGGAGAGTTTAAGGACACTGGCAATCCCGCCCGCGACCTGACCCCAGCCGAGCAGGAATACCTGCATGGTATGGCGGAGAACATGCTGGGGCAGTTCGTCAGTTCGGTCGCCAGCGGCCGGAACCTGAAGCCAGAGGACGTGAAATCCATTGCTGACGGCAAGGTTTGGACCGGCGAACAAGCCAAAGGCATGAAACTCATTGATGACATTGGGGATTTTGAGACGGTCGTAAAGGAGACCGCCAAAGCCGTCGGGATCAAGGGCGAACCGACCCTGGTGCGCGCCGAGAAGGAGAAGCGGACGCTGGCGGACCTGCTTTTTGGCGACACTTCGGAGCTTTGGCCCGATACGGCGAAGCTGATCCAGAGCAATCCCGGGTTTTACTATTTGTGGAAGTGAGGCAAAAAGATTTGTCCCGAAGGGGTTATGTCGGGTATAAATGACTGAGAAATCAGCCGCTTAGCTTCGTTTCGATTCTGGACCAGCCGAGCGGGCAGGTGCCGAAACCAGCAACACGGGTTCGAGCCCAGGTGAAATAAACTCTGCGCGAGAGTGCAAACATGACCAAGGCCGATCTGATTGAAGAAGTATCACGACTGGCGGATCTGACGCGGAAAGACAGCGAGATCATCGTCGAGACGATTTTTGAGAGCATCGTGACTTCGCTCCGTGCGGGCGACAAGATTGAGATCCGCGGCTTTGGCAGTTTCCGCACGCGCCAGCGCAAACCGCGCGTGGGACGCAACCCGAAGACCGGCGACCGCGTGGATGTTCCCGCCAAGAAGATCCCGTTCTTCAAGCCCAGCAAGGAGTTGAAGGATGTGGTGAACAACGGCGAAGCCACAACGGCCGGTGCCGAAGGCCACGGCGACTAAAAAGAACTCCGGTGAGAGAGACGCGGGCAAGAATGCCCGCGTTTTTCTTTTGCTTAGCTCTGGATGGCAATGGCCGCCATCATCCTTCCCGTCTCGCCATGCTCTGCCCGATGGGAGAAAAGCAGATCGGTTCGGCATGAGGTACATAAGTCGCTGATCCAGATGTTCTTCTCGGGGAGGCCCGCATCGAGCAGTTGGCGGCGATTGGCTTCGATCAGGTCAAGATGGGGCTTCATGGCCGGAGCACCGTGTCCTGGCGCGCGCTGGTTCAGGAACAGCAGCGGATACTTGATATGCAAGGCGTTGGAGTCGAAGACCTCGTCGAAGAGGTGATCGACATATTCGAACTGCGCGGCGAACTTGTCGCGGAACTCTTCTCCGACCTCAAAGCAGCAACGGCGTATACCGGGACCAATGGCCGCGACGATATCTTTGGGCTTGGATCCGAACTTGGCCTGCAGTTCTCCGACGCCCTTTTCGACGATGCGAGCCAGTGTGCCACGCCATCCGGCGTGGAAGGCGCCGATGGCCTTGCGCTTACGATCCGCGAGCAGCACGGGTAGGCAGTCGGCCGTGCGAACCGAGAGCACGACGCCGGGCAAGTTCGTGATCAGGCCGTCGCCGGTGAGCGGGGCTTCAGGAATAAAGGTGATGTGATGGATTACTGCCGAGTGAATCTGCCGGGCAGTGACCAGCGGCAGCGTGTCGCGTCCCTTGATGGCATTGATGGCGCGCAAGAAGATGCGCCGGTTCTCGTGGACGTTCTCGTGTGAGTCTTCCTTGGTGATGCCCAGGTTCAGGCTTTCGCGACCATAAGCGTCCGATACGCCGCCTTTGCGCGTGCTGAATCCGTGCAGGAGAAAAGGCAGCTGCTTGAGGTTCTCTGCCTGAATGACTTCCGGCCGTCGCGACCGCACGCGGACCGGCTTTATCTTTGATTTCGAGACCGATTGACCCACCCATCGATTGTAGCAATCGCGAGTTGGACCAGCGCGATTGCCGCATTTGTTCCGTCTCAGATACACTGG
>DASTGW010000644.1:0-2343 GCA_035718705.1 Terriglobales bacterium
CGGCGACACCGTGTTCCCCAGGCTCTTCGACATCTTAGCGCCGCCCTTGATCACCATCCCCTGCGTGAACAAGCGCTTGGCCGGCTCGTCGTGCGAGCACAAGCCGATATCGCGCATGAACTTCGTCCAGAAGCGCGAGTAGATCAGGTGCAAAATCGCGTGTTCCACGCCGCCAATGTACTGATCGATCGGGAACCAGTAGTCCGCAATCTGCTTATCAAAAGGCGCACGATCGTTATGGGGGTCGGCATAGCGATAGAAATACCAGGACGAATCGACGAACGTGTCCATGGTGTCCGTCTCGCGTCGCGCCGCTCCGCCGCACTTCGGACACGTCGTGTTCACGAACTCCGGCACACGCTCGAGCGGCGACCCGCCCTGCAACGTGATATTCACGTTCTCCGGCAACAGCACCGGCAACTGGTTCTCCGGCACCGGCACCACGCCATCGACGGGGCAATAGATCATCGGGATCGGCGTGCCCCAGTAACGCTGGCGTGAAAAGCCCCAGTCCTTCAGCCGGAAGTTTACCGACGCCTTGCCGAACCCGTGCTCCTCGGCATACGCGGCCATTTTCTTCTGTGCGTCCTGGACCGCCATGCCGCTGAACTCGCCCGAGTTCATGAGCAAACTGTCTTCGCGAGTGAACGGCAACACCGGCGTCTCGGCCTCGCCAGACTCCGGAGGCTCCCCATCGCGACGCGGCAAAATCACCACGCGGATGTCCAGGTCGTACTTCTTCGCGAACTCGTAGTCGCGGTCATCGTGCGCCGGCACCGACATGATCGCGCCCGTGCCGTAATCCATCAGGATGTAGTTCGCCACCCATATCGGGATCTTCTCGTTGTTGAACGGATTCACGGCGTACTGCTTCATGAACACACCGTGCTTTTCGATGTTCCCGACGTCGCCGCGCTCTTTCGCCTTCTGCTGCTCGGAAAGCAGAGCTTCCACCTTGGCGTGCAACTCCGGATCATTCCCCATCAATTCGCCGACCAGCGGATGCTCGGGCGCCAACTGGATCGACGTCGCGCCGTAGATCGTGTCCACGCGCGTCGTGAAGACCGTGATCTTCTGCTCCAGTCCCTCCACGCCGAACTCGATCATGGCGCCCTCGCTGCGCCCGATCCAGTTGCGCTGCATGGTCTTCACCTTCTCCGGCCAGCCATCCAGCTTGTCGAGATCGTCCAGCAACTCCTGCGCGTAATTCGTCGTGCGGACGAACCACTGCTCCAGCTCTTTCTGGATCACCGGCGTCGTCTCATGACGCCAGCAGAAGCCGCCCGCCACCTGCTCGTTCGCCAGCACCGTCTGGCATTCCGGACACCAGTTCACCTTGCTCTTTTTGCGATACGCCAATCCCTTCTCGTAGAGCTTCAAAAAGAACCACTGGTTCCAGCGATAGTAGTCAGGCAAGCACGTAGTGACCTCGCGGTCCCAGTCGTAGGCGAAGCCCAACCGCTTCATCTGCGCCTTCATGTTGGCGATGTTCTGCAGTGTCCACTGCCGCGGAGGCGTGTTGTTCTTGATCGCCGCATTCTCCGCCGGCAATCCGAACGAATCCCATCCCATCGGATGAAGCACGTTGTAGCCCTGCATCCACATGTACCGCGCCAGCGCATCGCCAATCGCGTAATTGCGCACGTGGCCCATGTGCAGCGCGCCCGAGGGATACGGCAGCATCTCGAGCACGTAAAACTTCTTCTTCGCCGACCCTTTCTCGGCCGCATACATCGTCGACTTCGAGGCCCACTCCGCCGCCCACTTCTCCTCGATCGTCTTCGAGTCGTACCGCTGATCGTCGTCAGGACGCGGAGCTTGTGTGGAGTTTGCTTGTGTGGCGCGGACACTCCTGTCCGCAACTTCCGCCTCGTCGCCGTTCTTCGCCGCCGGCCCAGTGATCCCAAACTCGCTCATCACCTGGTTGAAATCTTCCTTCACCTGCTCGACGAACTCCTTGACGGAGTCCTTCACGTTCTCGACCGTCTCGCCCGCCGCGGAATGGTTCTTCTTTTTCGTAGTCATGAGGACACTTATCTATAAACGCCAGCACAAACCGGCGTGATGATGTGAATCTTTGATTATAGAGGATGGTAGAAGGACTCTTTGACCGCCTTCGGATCAGCCCGACTTCGGATTACCTCATCTTCGGGTTAGCCGCTACTCCTGCACTGCAATAACTTGATGATGCGCCAAAGCTCTCAGCGGCCGACATTACATAATTACGAGCGCATATAGAAAACTCTCCAGATGCGGGTGCGCAGCACCGCGATTCCTCGCAGACAGTCGTATCAAGCGCAAACGCATTTTCCTCGATTGACCTTTCCGGCCCAGAGCGAAGCG
>DASTGW010000645.1:0-5656 GCA_035718705.1 Terriglobales bacterium
CTGGGTGCGCTGCGCTTCAAGGTCGCGTTCGCGCGTCTGCTCGTAGGTGTAAGCGATACGATGGATGACGGTAATATTTCCGATCACGGCGATCACCCACAGAATCGCTGCCATGTGATTGAAAAGTGCGCCGATGATGACAAGCACGATGCGCTCGGGGCGCTCCATAAAGCCGACCTTGCATTGCTTGATCATGTTTTCTGAGCGAGCGCGTGTATAGCTGATCATCAGGGATGTGATCATCACCAAGGCGGTCAAAACTACGTAGAAGAAACGGTTCGCGCGTGCGTAATAAACCAGCAGTCCGAAGTAGAGTGCAACGTCGCTGTAGCGGTCGATGACAGAGTCGAAGAAACCGCCGAACTGTGTGACCTGCCCAGTAGCACGCGCGACGCGGCCATCCACCATGTCAAAGATGCCAGCGCCGATGATCACCAGACCGGCATAAAAAAACATGCGCGATTGGTTCTCTCCGGTGGCGTAACCGAACAGCACGGCTGCGCCGGCATTGATTACCAACCCAATGAAGGTAAGTACGTTAGGCGAGATTTTGGTGAGAGCGAGGCCGTGCACAATGGCGTGCAAAAGCACTTTGCAACCCCGCCCGAATGCGCTTGTCCAAGTCATTAGTCGCCTGTTGCTTCGGTTCCTGCTTCGTCGTGAATCGTCGTCAACTTCAGGATCTCAAGTTCCCGGTTGCCGTTTGGCGTAACTACGGTGGTCGTGTCCCCGACTTTCTTGCCCATGATGGCGCGCCCGATAGGAGACGTGGTGGAAATCAATCCCTTCGTCACGTCGGATTCTTCGCTGGTGACCAATTTGTATTCGATCTCTTCGTCCTTAGTGGAGTCGTATACCAGGATGGTGGAACCCAAGGCAGCCTTGTCCTTCGGAATGTTGGCCATATTCACCAAGGAGAGTTCGCCCATGCGCTTCTTGAGCTGTCCGAGGCGTGCGCGCACGAATTCCTGACGCTGCTTGGCCATGTGGTACTCGGCGTTTTCGCTGAGATCTCCCATTGCGACGGCCTTCTTTAATTCCTTGGGGAGTTCATGGTTCAACTCGTGTTCCAGCGTGCGGATTTCGTCTTCCAGCTTTTTCTTAATTTGGTCTGTCATCGATTACTGAGACTCTCAGAAACAAAACTACTCACTGGCTCCGCTACGTAGCGGGAGCAGTGAGCCAGGAGTGAATCGGCGGGCGGCAATGGCCCAACCACCGGGATAGCATTATAAACTGCCGAAGCTGCGCGATTCCCCGTGCACATTCTACGCAGCACTAAATCGTTGGTTTCCAATTGGTTACATCAGCGGGTATTTTGGTTGCCCACTTGTGCCTGCACGAAAGAGCAACAAGGTGCACAAAATGCGCAATTTTAGCGGTCTTTCGCGGGGTCCTAAGAGTGGTCACTCATTGACATGGAAGTTATCAGGTAGTAGTATAACTTGTGTTCTTCCTCGGCTTGTCAGCCTGCAACAGCGGGTGCCCTTCATGATCAATTCGACTCTCAGCAACTTGCAAGTAGGCGATAAGGTCGTTTATCCCAACCACGGCGTCGGAATCATCGAGCAGATCAGCAGCCGCACCTTAGGCTCCACGGTTGAGCGCTACTATCTCCTGAAGATAAAAGCGAGCAGCCTGAAGGTGATGGTACCGTTCAACAGCCTCCACAGTGTCGGACTACGGCGGGTGGTAAGAAACGGTGAAGTGCAGAAAATCCTCGACTTCCTGACCGACGGTGAGTGCCTCAATAACAACGACTGGAAGTACCGCTTCAAAGAAAATTCAGACAAGATGCGCACCGGCTCCCTGATGGAAGTTGCGATTGTGCTGAAGGGTCTGTTGCTCCTGAACCAGTCGAAACCGCTCTCGTTCCGCGAGAAGAAGATGCTGGAACGTGCCCGTTACTTGCTCGTTAGCGAACTGGCCATGTCGAAGAACTGTGATGAAGAGCAGGTCGAACAGCTGCTCACCAAGACATTGGCCAAGTCGAAGCTTCGCTTCCCGGAAGTGACCGCAGCGGAAGCATAATTGGATCAAGTTATTAGAACAGCGCGTCGAAAGGCGCGCTGTTTGCTTTTCCACGCTATTTCGCCATGGAGTTGGGGGCGTGCTGCATGGTGTCCGTCGGAAGAGCTGGACAATAATGTACAACGGTCAACTGCTTCGGACTTGCCACCGGGAAGATGAATAATTGGTCGTAACTTGTGTCCGGAATTGTCACCGCTGGCGTTCCAAAAGAAGTCATCAGTTGTGGAACTGTATTGCTGTGGCCGACGATCAAGACATTGCCATTCTTTGCAGCTTCTTTCGCGGCAGTGATGATCTGCGCTGACGCTTTCGCGTCGAATGACTCCTGATGAGCATGTGATTGCCTGGCAGTCGGCTCTGCGGTCTGCTTGGTGCGGACATACTGGGTGGTAAGTACCGCAGTGATGTTGGCGTCCTTGAGAGTTCTAGCCAGGCATTCGGCACGCGCACGGCCAACGTCGCTGAGCGGCGTGTCAGGAGCGTCGGAAGCCTTCTCGGCATGCCGCACGACAAATACCGTGCCGGCTGATTGGGCAAAAGTTATCGTGCTGGCTACTAAAACTGCACAAAGCAAACTGAAGAAGCGCATAGAAGGCACCTTACTGCGGATAGACTCGGCCCTCGCCGGGAATGTAATCGCTGGTGGTGTAGTCGTGCCGGTCATGGCAGTGCGGGCACTCAAATTTCCCGGCCGCTGCTCCAGGAGCGAGTAAATCAGTGCTCTTGCCGGATGTGGGTTCGCGGCGTTTCACTCCAAAACGTTGTTGGCATGTTTTGCACTCCACCAACCAGACGAGGGGCACATGACCTCCACACAGGAAAGGATACCGCAATCAAGCAGCCTAAATTGACGGCGTTCCGCACGCACCCTAGAATCGAAAGCAGCATCAGTTCTGATCAGAAGCAGGTTGGGAGTCTCAGCAAGTGCCACTTTACGAATACCGCTGCACCAAGTGCGGCCATGTTTTTGAGAAAATTCAGAAATTCTCCGATCCGCATGTAAGTGAGTGTCCGAAGTGCGGGGCGCAAGTTGAGCAGATCATTTCCGCGCCAGCCGTGCAGTTCAAAGGCGCCGGATGGTATGTGACGGACTACGCCAAGAAGTCAGGCACCCCTTCGTCGAGCGGAAGCAAGGATGTATCGTCCTCGAAGGAATCGACGACAACAGAGTCGAAGTCTGAAACCAAGTCGGATAGCAAGCCTTCTTCTTCCTCGACCGATAAGTAGCGCGAGCCCGCAATATTACGGGCCCGTGATATTTTTTGTGCTCGCAAAGTTCACTTACATATCACGTCCCATTCTGCTAAGTTTCAGTCGCAAGCATTCAATTTGCGATGATTAACACACTTGAGTTGCGCAGCGTAACCAAGCGTTACGATAAGTTTCTTGCTGTCGATAATCTTTCCATCAACATTGAAAAGGGCAGCGTGTTCGGCCTGCTTGGCCCTAACGGCGCCGGTAAGACGAGCACCATCCGCATGATGATGGGCATCACCATGCCCGATTCCGGCGAAGTGATCGTCTTCAACGAACCTTTCCGCCGTGATCACCTGAACCGCATCGGCTATCTGCCGGAAGAACGCGGGCTCTACAAAAAGATGAAGATCACGGACCAACTGGTCTTCCTGGCGGAATTAAAGGGGGTTCCGCGAGCAGAGGCGGCGCGCCGCGCTCGCGCCTGGTGCGACCGTCTCGAACTCGGCGACTGGGTCGAGAAAAAAGTGGAAGAACTATCCAAGGGCATGCAGCAGAAAATCCAGTTTGCGGCGGCGATCCTGCATGATCCGGAATTCCTGATCTTGGATGAACCCTTCGCCGGCCTCGACCCGGCTAACGCCGACGTGCTGAAAGACGTGTTGCTCGAACAGCAAAAGGCGGGAAAGACAATTCTGTTCTCGACTCACCGTATGGACCAGGTGGAAAAGCTCTGCGACTCGATTTGCCTGGTGGATCACGGACGCTCAGTGCTGCAGGGCGAACTTCGAGAGGTGAAATCGCGTTTCGGTCGCAATCACATACAGATTGAATACGAAGGGGACGGAGAGTTCCTGAAAACAAGCCCGTTGGTGAAGACGTTTCATAACTTCGGCAATTACACGGAAGCTGAACTTGCGCAGGGTGCGGATCCGCAGGAAATCCTGAAAGCCATGACAGCGCGAGCGAGGGTGAATCGTTTTGAACTGGCGGAGCCTACGCTGGAGAAGATCTTTATCGACACCGTGAATCAGAAGAATTCGAGGCCGCAAAATGCGTAATACATGGCTGGTGATTCGCCGCGAATACATCGAACGGGTGCGTGCAAAGTCATTCTTAATCAGTACGCTTCTGATCCCCGCCTTCATTTATGCGGTCACGGTGCTGCCGACCCAACTGGCAACGCGCAAGGCAAGCAGCAAGCTTCATCTTGCAATTGCAACTTCGAACGCGCGCACCGGCGAGGCGATCGCCAATCAGTTGCGATCAGTGACGTCCGGCAACAAATACCAGGTAGACGTAAAGACAGCCGACGATCCTCAGTTGCGCGCGAACCTGAGGTCCCAAGTCGAATCTGGGGCCATCGACGGCTACTTGTGGCTAACCGACGATGCCATCAGCCAGGGAAAAGTCGAATACGCCGCGAGTTCCACGAGTGATTTCGTACAGATCGGTGAGTTGCATTCAGCGGTGAATACTGGCGTCACGCGTGCGAGACTGGCCGAACGTGGCGTATCGCCCGATGATGCCGAAAAGATGCTTAAACGCGTAGACGTAGACACGGTGGAGATCAAAGGTGGCCAGGAGAAGAAGGGTCCGGGGGAGGGGAAATTCTTTGCTGGCTTCGCCGTGGCCATGATGCTGTATTTCATGTTGATCTTCCACGGCATGGCCGTGATGCGCTCCGTGCTGGAGGAGAAGACCTCGCGCGTGATGGAGGTAATGCTCTCTTCCGTGAACGCAAAGGACTTGATGGCGGGGAAGATCATCGGCGTCGGCGCGGTGGGGCTCACGCAAACGGCGATCTGGGTAATTCTGGGATTGGCCGGCAGCAGTCCGATGTTTGCGGCTTCGAAGAACCTGCGCGAGATAATCGCATCTTCCTCTGGATTGCTGATCTGGTTGCCGGTGTATTTCGTCCTTGGATTTTTACTGTACAGCGGACTCTACGCAGCACTGGGGGCTGCGGTGAATTCCGACCAGGAAGCACAGCAATTACAGTTCTTCGTCACCATGCCGCTGATCATTCCGATCGTGATCATGACGATGATCATCCGCCAGCCCGATTCGACAGCCTCCTTCTGGCTGTCGATGGTTCCGTTCTTCTCGCCGATCCTGATGACTATCCGGATCGCCATGCACACGCCGCCTGTGTGGCAGATCGCTTTGTCGGTGGCGATCCTGCTGGTGACCATGTATTTGATCCTGAGCATCACGTCGCGAATTTATCGGGTGGGCATTCTGATGTATGGAAAGCGGCCGACACTTCCGGAAATCGTACGGTGGTTGAAGTACGCATAACAATCAGGCATTCAGTTCCGGTTTCGTACAATGAAGTTCTGAATGGCCGAATCCATCACAGCCGAGGCGACGAAAAAAACCGACGGCGAGTTCGTCGTCGCCAAAGTCGATGGGCTTGAGTATCTCGGCC
>DASTGW010000646.1:0-7276 GCA_035718705.1 Terriglobales bacterium
CGGAGATGCGCAAGGCCGCGGCCTGGCTGATCAAGATCCAGAACCCCGATGGCGGCTGGGGCGAAAGCCTCTGGTCGTATCACGATCCGAATACTCGCGGCGTCGGCGAAAGTACGTATTCGCAGACCGCCTGGGCAACGATGGCTTTGATGGCCGCCGGCGACACGCGCAGCGACTGCCTGCATCGGGGCATCGAGTACCTTCTGGCCAATCAGCGCGAAAACGGCTCCTGGTGGGAAAAGTCGTTCACCGGCACCGGATTCCCGAAGGTCTTCTATCTGAAGTACCACGCGTATGCTGAATATTTTCCGGTGCTCGCGCTCGCCACTTATCGCAAGCATATGAGTGAAGAAAAGGAAGTGGTGTCGTAAAGGTGGAAACCACGAGCGACATCGCGAATCCGCCGAGTTCCCTCAAACGCAGCACGCTCACTGCCTTCGTGACCGGAGCGACGGGTTTTCTCGGAAGCCACGTCGCGCGTGTGCTTGCCGACGGGGGTGCCGACCTGCGACTCCTCGTGCGTCCGACCAGTGATCTTCGCAATCTCGCGGTGCTCGATAAAGCGGAACGCGTTACGGGCGATCTCCGCGATCCCGCCTCGCTGAAGAAGGCTATGTCCGGATGCGATGTCGTCTTCCACGTCGCCGCCGACTATCGTCTCTGGACACCCACGCAAGCCGACGTCGATCAGATGTATCAGTCGAATGTAGATGGAACGCGAGCCATCATCCAGGCCGCACAACAAGCGGGCGTGAAGAGAGTTGTATATACCAGCAGTGTCGCGACGATGGGGTTCAAGACCGACGGCACTCTCGTCGACGAGACGGCGCCAGTCTCACTGGCCGATATGGTCAGCCATTACAAGAAATCAAAGTTCATGGCCGAGCAGGTCGCGCTCGAAGCCGGGCGCACAGGCGCGAACGTTGTCGTCGTCAATCCGACCACGCCCATCGGCGAGCAGGATGTAAAGCCCACGCCCACGGGCCGAATCATTCTTGATTTCCTGAAGCGCAAGTTTCCGGCCTACGTGGAAACCGGGCTTAATCTCGTGGACGTCCACCAGTGCGCGCGAGGCCATCTGATGGCGATGGAGAAAGCCCGTCCGGGGGAACGCTACATTCTCGGCGGCGAAAATCTCACGCTGAAGCAGATTCTCGATAAGCTCTCTGCGATCACGGGGCTGCCTTCGCCAAAGACGAAGCTGCCATACGCGGTGGCCCTGGCATTCGGTGTACTAGACACAGCTGTTACCGGCAAGCTGCTCCGCAAAACTCCACGCGCCTCCATCGATGAAGTGCGCATGGGCCGCAAGATCATGTTCGTGACTTCCGCCAAAGCTGTGCGAGAGCTTGGCTGGCGCGAGATGCCCGTCGACGGTGCGCTTCGTCGTGCTGTGGATTGGTTCAGGACCAACGGCTATGTCGCTTAAGGTGGGAATCGTCAGCGCGATGCAGCGCGAAGTTGCGCCCATGCTTAAGGACTGGCAGCAGGGCCGGCTTGAATATCAACATCGCAACTACACGGTGTGGCGCACCGGCGGTGCGGTGTATATACAGAGCGGTATCGGGCGGGAGCCCGCACTTTTCGCTACACGAGCCTTGGTGGGGAACCAGCATCCCGATATACTAGTGTCTGCCGGGTTTGCTGGAGCGCTGACCCGGCTTTTGACAGTCGGCGACTCGATTGCCCCGGGGACGGTGATCGACGCCAAAACAGGGAAGAAATTCAACCTGCATTCCGGCACAGGTGTGCTCGTGAGTGCGTCCGTAATTGCTGACGAAGCAGAAAAGACGAACCTGGCGTCGCGATTCGACGCCGAGGCCGTCGATATGGAAGCGGCTGCGGTGGCTCAGGTCGCCGAAGAGAGCGGTATTCCGTTCTGCACGGTGAAAACGATCTCCGATGAAGTCGGATTTCCGATGCCTCCGCTCAATGCTTACGTCAATGAAGAGGGCCAACTCGCGATGCCGCAATTTGCGGCACATATCGCTGTTCGCCCGGGATACTGGCCGAGTTTGATGCAACTGGCGCGTAATTCGAGGAAGGCTTCGCAGGAGCTTTCTTCGGCGCTGAAGCAAATGCTCGTCCGTCTCGACGGAGCACAGGCAGGAGCGAATCTTCAACTCGCGTTGCGCGATGTGGGAGTCTCAGCGCGAGGGGTGAACTAGATTACATGTCGATAGCCATACAACCTGAGAAACTCGGCCGCATGCGTGGTATTCCGGCGACCATGAAAGCTGCCGTCTACCGTGGCATTGATGACGTCCGCCTGGAAGAAGTTCCTGTTCCCGCGATTGGTCCCGGCGAACTGCTGGTTCGTGTTCATACCTGCGGTATCTGCGGCACGGACCTGAAGAAGATTTCGACCGGCTCGCATTCAGCACCGCGCATTTTTGGTCACGAAACTACCGGAGTGGTTGCTGCCGTCGGGGAGGGCGTCACGAAGTTCAAGGAAGGCGATCGCGTCGCCTTCTTCCACCACATTCCTTGCGGACAGTGCTACTACTGTCGTCACAAGGTCTTCGCCCAATGTCCGGTGTACAAGAAGGTTGGCTGCACCGCTGGGTTTGAAGCTTCAGGCGGCGGTTTCGCTGAGTACGTGCGGGTGATGGATTGGATCGTCGAAAAGGGCGTCGAGAAGATTCCCGACGGTGTCTCGCATGAGCAGGCCTCCTTCATGGAGCCGGTAAACACCTGCTGGAAGGCCATTCCGCTGCTCAATTTGCAGCCGGACGAGACTGTTCTCGTGATCGGTCAAGGGCCAATTGGCATCATTCTCGCTGCACTGGCGCAGCGGACCGGATCCAGAGTTATAGCTTCCGATTTGTTTCCCCAGAGGCTTACAATATCTGAAGGATTTGGACTCAACGAAGTTATCGACGCTTCGCAGACCGACACGGTCAACTACATTCGGCAGGAGACCGAAAATCGCGGAGCCGATGCAGTCATTCTGGCCGTCCCGGGGACGAAGCTGATAGGGACCGCCATTGAAGCCGCGCGACCGGGTGGACGCGTTATGTTGTTCGCCCAGACCGTTCGCGAAAAGGCGACCATTGATCCTGCTTCCATTTGTGTGGACGAGAAGACGCTGCTCGGTTCGTACAGCGCTTCCGTGGACCTGCAGGAAGATTCAACCGCATGGGTATTCAGCCAGGCACTAGATCTGGCACGGCTCGTTACGCACCGTTTTCCACTGGGACAAGCGGTCGAGGGGCTTAGCGTCGCTGCTCATCCTCAACCCGACACGATGAAGTTGGTCATACAGCCGGGCAGCGAATGGAAGGACTTATAGTGAACGGACAAATGACAGCAGCCGTCCTCTATGGCAAAGAGGACGTGAAAATTGAAAAAGTACCCATCCCGCGAGTTGGGGATGGTGAGGTTCTAGTTAAGGTTCAGGTCGCGCTCACCTGCGGCACCGATCTCAAAGTTTATCAACGCGGATACCACGCGCGCATGATCGTACCTCCGGCTTTGTTCGGACACGAACTCGCAGGTGTGATCGAAGAAGTGGGACCGGGTGTAAAAGGATTCAAGCGCGGACAGCGCGTGGTGGCTCTGAACTCTGCCCCTTGCGGCATGTGTTTCTCTTGCTCCAAGCACCAGGAGAACCTATGCGAAGACCTTCTTTTCAATAACGGTGCGTACGCGGAGTACATCAAGGTCCCCAAGCGTATCGTAGAAGCGAACATGCTCGCTGTTCCGCCGGACGTGTCGTATGAAGAAGCAGCCATGGTCGAGCCGCTGGCCTGCGTGCTGCGTGGACTGCACGAGACGGGCGTCGAGATCGGAGACACCGTTGCCGTGATCGGCGGCGGGCCCATTGGTCTCATGTTCATGCAGGCTGCGAAACTGACAGGCTGCAACGTTATCTCTGTCGTTAAGCGCGACGGCCAGGTCGCCGCAGCGAAACGCATCGGCGCGCACGAAGTGGTGCAGATCACCAAGGTGAAAGATCCCGTCGAAACCGTTCGTGCGTTAACACCGGATCGCCGCGGGGCCGACGTGGTTGTGGAAGCCGTGGGTCGCCCAACCGCTTGGGAATGGGCCATCGACATGGTACGCAAGGGCGGCACAGTGAACTTCTTCGGTGGCTGCGCGAATGGCACGAAGGTCGAACTGGATACGCAGCGCCTGCATTACTCCGAGATCACGTTGAAGGCAACGTTCCATCACACGCCGGAAAGCGTGCGAAAGGCGTTCGCGCTGATTTCCGAGAAGAAGATCAAGGGCACTGACTACATCACGGGCGAAGAACCGCTGTCGCGATTGCGCGACGTGCTCCACCACATGCTCAACCGGAATGGCGACATCAAGACCGCTATCATTCCGGGACACTGAAATAACGACGAAGTACGAGGGACGAAGTCAGAAGTGAAAACACTTCGGACTTCGTCTTTCACTTCCTCCATCGTCCTTCTTCCTTATAATGAAAGCTATGGGTCAGGCTGAAACGGCACAAGCGGCGGATTGGTCCGCACTGCCGCCGGAATACGCAATTCCCCCGCAGGCACCCACGCTTGTGGAAGCGCGAGCGTATTGCAAGCGCCTGGCGACCAGCCACTACGAGAACTTCTCGGTGGTCACGTGGTTCCTGCCCAAAGAGCTTCATGATCACTTCTATGCCGTTTATGCGTATTGCCGGATTTCGGACGATCTCGGGGATGAAGTCGGTAACGCGCAGACTTCCCTGCGCCTGCTCGACGCGTGGGAAGAAGAGCTGAATGCCTGCTATGAAGGACGTCCGAAGCATCCGGTGTTCGTGGCGTTGGCAGAGACGGTGAAGGCCTGCGATATCCCGAAGAAGCCGTTCGCTGATCTGCTGGTGGCCTTCCGTCAGGACCAGACCGTCACTCGCTACGATCGCTTCGAGGACTTGCTTGGCTACTGCCGGAACTCGGCAAATCCCGTTGGGCGACTGGTGCTTTATGTATGCGGGTACCGCGATCCCGAGTTGCAGTTTCTTTCCGACTACACGTGTGTTGCATTGCAGTTGGCGAATTTCTGGCAGGATGTAACCGTCGACTGGCAAAAGGGAAGAGTCTATCTTCCGCTCGAAGATCTACGTCGATTCAAAGTCACCGAGCAGCAGATTGCCGAACGCCGCTTCACGCCTGAATTTCGCGAGTTGATGAAGTATGAGGTCGCACGCGCGCGCGACTACTTCAATCTAGGATTGCCACTAGCCAATCGTGTGGATAAGCACCTCGGCACGGATATCGAGCTCTTTACTCGCGGCGGCCAGGAGATACTGAACGCGATTGAGAAGCAGGGTTATGACGTGTTGAAATCGCGTCCCTCGATTTCGAAGTCGCGCAAGTTCTCGCTCGTGCTCGGCGCTGCGCTTCGGAGGCTCTTTTGACAGCGGCCGCCGACACCGCCCAGCGTCCTTCGGCAAAGGTGAAAGCCGCGCCTTTGCAGCTGCGCGCTGCCTACGCCGTTTGTCGTAGCATCACGCGCGCATCGGCCAAGAACTTCTATTACGGATTCCTCGCGCTGCCTCGGCGTAAACGCGACGCACTTTGCGCCGTGTACGCATTCATGCGCAAGGCTGACGACATCTCGGACGATCCGAACGTCTCCGATCACGACAAGCGTGCGCGACTCGAAACATGGATGGAAGAATTCCACTCTGTGGAAGCGGGCAAACAGACGGACGATCCTGTGCTGCTGGCGCTTTCGAATGCCAAGCAGCGCTTCAAGATTCCCACGCACCTGCTGGAAAAGCTCGTGTACGGCACGACGATGGATTTGCAGGACCAGACGGCCGAGCAGGCGGTCCCGGGAGAGCCGCTGGTGATGTATCGGACGTTTCAGGACCTCTATCAGTACTGCTATCACGTGGCATCAGTCGTTGGACTCGTCTGCATCTGCATCTTTGGCTATCAGCACTCACGCGCCGAGAAGCTGGCTGAGCGAACCGGAATTGCATTCCAGCTGACGAACATCATCCGCGATGTGAAGGAAGATGCGGCGATGGGGCGCGTTTATCTTCCTGCAGACGAACTTAAGCAATTCCGCGTGACGGCATCGCAACTGGCGACCGCGCCAGATCCGGTGCTGGTGAAGCCGCTGCTGGTGCTGCAGGCAGATCGCGCTCGGGATTTCTACAAGTCCGGATTCGAACTGTTGAATTTTATCGATGACGACAGTCGTCCGGCGCTTTGGACGCTGCTGACAATTTACAGTCGCCTTCTCGAGAAGATTGCGAAAGAGGATTACAACGTGTTCGGCGAAAAGATCCGGCTCACCACGGGCGAGAAGCTGAAAGTGCTGGCGAAAGGAATGCTCAAGCGCCTGAAGTAGCCTCATGCCAGCCGATTCCAAACAGACAGTTGCCATCGTTGGCGGAGGCCTTGCGGGCCTCGCCGCCGGTTGCGCACTGGCCGATGCCGGATATGCTGTTCGACTCTTTGAGCGACGTCCCTATCTTGGCGGACGCGCGTCTTCTTATCAGCATCCGGGAACTGGCGAGGTGGTCGACAACTGTCAGCACGTGCTGCTCGGTTGCTGCACCAACCTCATTGACCTTTATCGGCGCAGCGGAGTCGAGGACAAAGTTCGGTGGTTCTCGCGTCTGAACTTTCTGGAACCGGGTGGAAGAAATTCGATCATCGAGATCGGATCGTTGCCGGCACCACTGCACACGGCCCCAACGTTCCTAAAATCGAAGGCACTCTCGCTTCGCGATAAGGTCGGAATCTCTCGCGCGATGCTACTGCTTCGCGGGGAACTTAACGATGAAGGTAAATCGTTCCTTGAATGGCTGCGTTCGCATGGGCAGACTGAGAGGGCAATCCAACGGTTCTGGTCGCCGGTGCTCGTCAGTGCGCTGAACGAAGATCTTGACCGGTGCTCGTCAAAATACGCGGGACAGGTGTTCCGCGAGTCGTTCTTGAAGTCGGCCGAGGCGGGACGCATAGGCATTCCGTCGATTCCACTGAGCGATCTCTACAGCGCCGCGGGCGAGTACATCCGTCAGCGTGGGGGCGAGGTCAATCTGCGTGCGTCAGTGGAGAGCTTCAGAGCCGATAACGATGGCGTTAGTATCTGCATTGGCGGCCAAGAAGTTCGGGCTGACTTTGCTGTACTAGCTGCGCCGTTCAATGTGATCTCAAATCTGCTGCCCGACGATGAAGCTGCGCGTTCCCTGCGGGCGATGGTTGCGCAGTTCGAGAGCTCGCCGATCACCGGCATCCATCTGTGGTTCGATCGGCAGATCACAGATCTCGAACATGCCGTGCTGCTCGATCGCACCATCCAGTGGATGTTCCAC
>DASTGW010000647.1:0-2852 GCA_035718705.1 Terriglobales bacterium
GGCGGTTTCCTGGCCTGGTTCTTCCGGCGGAAGAATGAACCGGGAAAAGGCAACATTGCGCTGGCGTTCATGATGATTGCCGTACTGTTCGCGGTGTGGTCGGCGCTGCGGGAGTTTGCTCCGATCCTATCTTCGAAGCAGTTGGCAGTCGCGGTCGAGAAGCAGTTCAAGCCGGGCGATGAGATCGTGATCCTCGGCGAGTACGAGTCGGGGTCGACGCTGAACTTCTACACCGGGCAGCGGGTGCACATCCTGCACGAGCGCAGTGCCAATCTCTGGTACGGATCGCTGTTCCCGGACGCGCCTCCGACGTTTGAGACGAATGAGTCGTTCGCGAGACTGTGGTCGGGGCCGGGGCGGGTATTCTTGTGGACCGAGGATCGCAATCCGCCGCAGCTGACGGGAAAGCCGAGTTACGAGATCGCGCACAGCGGCGGAAAGTGGATTGTGTCGAATCGGGCGCAGTAACGCGTGAGTGTCACAGCTTGCGCAGGCGCTCGCAGGCAATTTCCAGATCGGCGTCGGTCTTGGCGTAGCAGAAGCGGATCAGGTTTTCGCCGGCGTCATCGTGATAGAAAGCCCCGCCCGGCACGGTTGCGACTCCGGTTTTCGAGAGCAAGTGCATGGCTTTTTCTTTGCTGGTGCGGCCGGGAAGGCGGGAGGCGTCGGCGAGCACGTAATAGGCTCCGGCGGGGACACTCGGGGTAAGGCCAACGTCCTCAAGCGTAGAGCAGATCAGGTCGCGCTTGCGGCCGTACTCGTGGCGAAGGTCCTGGTAGAAATCATCTTTCAGTTTAGCGATTCCCGCCGCCACGCCGAACTGCAGCGGAGCCGGCGCGCAGACGTAGCAGAGATCGCTGTAGTAGCCGATGGCGTGAGCGAACGCAGGCGGGGCGACAGCATAGCCGATGCGCCATCCGGTGATGCTGAAGGTCTTCGAGTATCCGGAGATAGTGACGGTGCGCTCTTTCATGCCGGGGAGGGTAGCGATGCTGAGGTGTTCGAGGTCGTCGTAGAGGAAGTACTCATAGATTTCGTCGGTGAAGACGACGAGATCGTGCTTGCGAGCGAAGGCGGCGATCCACTCGAGTTCGGTTCGGCTGAAGACTTTTCCCGAAGGATTGGCCGGCGAGTTCACGACAATCGCTTTTGTGCGCGGCGTTCGAGCGCGCTCGAGATCGTCGGGCGTAAACTTCCAATCTGGCGCTGTGAGGCGAACGTACGCGGGGACGGCATCCACTGAGAGCACGGTGTGCAGGTGATATCCGTAATAAGGTTCGAAGAGGATGACTTCGTCGCCGGGATTCAAAAGGGCGAGGCAAGCGCAGTAGAAGGCGCCGGTCGATCCGGCGGTGACGACGACTTCGCGTTCGGGATCGCAGTCGACATGGTTGACGTCGCGCATCTTGCGGGCGATTTCGTGGCGCAGGGGATGAACGCCATCGAGGCGAGTATAGGAATTGTGGCCGTTTTCAATGGCGAGTTCGGCAGCCTGGCGCACTTCGAGGGGGACGGGCGTGTCGCAAACGCCCTGGGCGAGATTGACGCCGCAAACCTTCTCGCACTCGATGGACATGACGCGAATTTCGGACTGGGCGATGCGTCCGGCGCGCTGGCTGACAGTTGGCATTCCCCGTAACCTCTTGATGAGCTTAGCAAATCCGTGTGTTTGAACCGGAGGAAACCTTTTGCATAATTATTTTCCTCGGGTGCGGAATATTTCGGCTAACCGGGAGTTTTAACATTCGTCTAACACTGCACGGATTACTATCTCTCATTCACGCCGGAGGTCTACATGCCGCATTGCGAAGATGAACGCCCACTTTCCGAGCTTGATCCTGTGACCTTCTTCATCGTGACCGAGTTGATGGTGGCACGGCGTGAGAACCAGCGAGAGGACTCCGCCGAGCCGGTTGAACTTGCCGCACGCCAAGCCGCTTGAAGAACTGACGCGGAACCCGCGCGTTACTGTTCGTCGAAGCGGTGCGCCCGATCCCGAAGGACGCTGCGTGGTGTACTGGATGCAGCGTTCGCAGCGGGGATTCGATAATCCTGCTCTCGATAGCGCTGTTGCCGCAGCGAATCTCCTTAAATTGCCGGTGGTGACGTTCTTTGCCCCGGTACCGTTCTATCCCCATGCGAACCTGCGGGCTTACACATTTCTCGCCGAGGGGATTCCTGATATTGCAGAGGACCTTACACGACGCAACATCGGCTTCGTGTTGCGACGTTATCCCGAGCATAGCCTGATCCGCTTTTGCGACGAGGTGAAGCCGGCGCTGGTGGTGGGGGATGAGAATCCGCTGCGGGAGCCGAACCACTGGCGTGAGATCGCGGCGAAAAAGCTCAAGGTGCCGCTGTGGACGGTGGATTCGGACGTGATCGTTCCGAGCAAGCTGCTGGAGAAAGCGCAGTATGCGGCGAGGACTATTCGTCCGCGGCTGTATTCGCGACTGGAAGAATTTCTGGTGCCGTGCGCGAATCCGAAGGCGCACGTTTCTTGGAAAGCGCCGCGCGAAGTGAAGTCGCTCGCGACGGACTTCGACATTCTTAAAGGGTGGCGACTGGATCGCTCTGTCGGTGCAGTATCAGCGTTCAAGGGCGGAAGCAGGGAAGCGAGGCGACTGCTGAAGCAGTTCATCGCGAAGAAGCTGAACGGGTACGTCGACAAGCGCAACAAGCCGGAAATCGACGGCAGCAGCCGGCTGTCACCGTATCTGCACTTCGGGCATATCAGTCCGCTGACGATTGCGCTCGCCGCGAAGGAAGCAAATTCGCCGAAAGAGGATCTCGAGTCGCTGTTCAACGAGATGATCGTGTGGAGGGAACTGGCGATTAACATGTGCTGGTTC
>DASTGW010000648.1:0-7542 GCA_035718705.1 Terriglobales bacterium
AGCTGCCAGCTAACGGCGATGAGGGGCGTGTCGAGGCTGAGAAGCTGCGGATAGATCCAGGGACGAGGTGCAGGTCGTACTTCAGCGAAGCGACGATCGAAATCTGCAGATAAAGGAACGGGTAAAGAATTGTGAGCCATCAATAAAGCCAAATACCTTCAAGAAAAATGTTAAGGCATTTGGGGTGCGATAGCGAGTTTCGGATTATTCCAGAACCTGTTCGTGCGATGGATCTTCTTTGTGGGTACGGCATTTGAGGGTGAGCTGTCTTCTTCTGCGGGAAAATTTTCGAAACCCTCTGGTGCGCTCGCGAATCAATGTTTTAGTTTCCGTAACTATGCGGAGAACGGGCACTCTTGCTCAATAAGGAGAGGCAATGGCATCACCCGCCAAGTTTCGCATCGATGTAGCTATCCACGACCTGTTGATGAATGCGGGCCCGCAGAAGCCCAAGCCTGCGGAAGCTAGAGGCGAGACGCTACCTGAACCAGTGTTTCCACAATATCCGGAAAAGCTAAATGATCCAGGACCGGACGTCCTTCCAGAAAAACGCAAGTGGGGCCTTAAGAAAATTCACCGCACCGCGCGCGGGTGGCTGATGCCTTATATCAAGTCGCGTGTGTTGCCGGGCGACTTCCATCCCATCACGTCGTATCTCTTTGTGGAGTACAAGTGCAATCTCGACTGCTGGTATTGCTGGGCCTTCGACAATCGGGTCAAGGGCATGACGGAGGATGTTGCCAAGCGCTCGATTGACTGGCTGTACGACAACGGTTGTCGAGTGCTGGCACTGATGGGCGGAGAGCCACTCTTGCGTCCTCAGTTCGCGCACAAGGTGGTGTACTACGCGGCGAAGAAAGGGTTCTGGGTTTACATCGGAACCAATGGGCGCCTGTTGCGGCCGGAGGTCGCGGACCGGCTCGGCGATGCTGGCGTTTCGGTCTACAACTTTGCGCTGGATTCCTGGGACCTCAAGCCCGGTCTTCCCAAGGCGCTCGTCCCGGTGCAGAAAAATCTCGAATACCTGATGAAGAAGCAATACGTGTACGACTACATGGTCTTCTTCAACATAAACATCTGCCGCAACAACATGGATGATGTGCGGCAGATTACCGAGTACGCGCGTGAGCACCGGGTCGCGACCGATTACCACATCAACGAGACGCCCATGCTCGAGCAGGACGAGCATTTCAAACACATGAACGACAATCCCACGTACATTCGTCCGGAGGATTGGCGCAAGGTGGATGAATTGGTGGACTGGATCATTGAGAAGAATAAGTCCGGCTACCAGATGGTGAACTCAATTCAACGACTGCAGGAAATCAAGGCGTTCATGCGAATGGCAGCGCCGGACGATGTGAAGCGGCTGGGATGGTATGGAGATGGCACTTCCTCTAACGGCGATGTAAGTGATCTCCTCTCCACTATGCACGGCATCGAACGCAACGCCAACGGCGAGCTGCAGTTCAAGGAATGGAACTGCCGCGGCGGACAGAACAACGTGATCATCCGAACGGATGGCACGGTGGGACCGTGCTTCCCGATGTATCCCGCGTCGTACGATTGGGGAAACATCGACCAGCCGAAGTTTGACGCCGGTGAGATGAAAGAAATGAAGAAGACATGCCAGCGGCATTGCTTTTCGACGCTGAACCATAATCTTGCGTACTGCTACAACGACCAGCGGGTCATCAAGTGGTTGTGGCAGCAGGCGAAAAATGGATTCCAGGGAGGAGCGAAGAGTTTCGAAGATTGAGCAGTTCTGGGACAGGCGGGCGAGCGACGGCTCGCCCTTTTTTTATTTAGGCCGCCGATCCTGCAATTTTGGCGGCCCTTGCGGCGTGTCTTCGCGTTGGGCTGATTCCGGTTTCCAGGCGGTTGGGTTATCAGGAGCGTTGGGATCAACACCGAAATCCCATACATATAAATTCATCTCTTTTTCACCGAGCATTTCGGCGATTGCATATTCGCCGGGGACCAGGTCCTGGTCAGGCGTGACTTTGATCCACCCTCCGCCAATGGCCTCACCATGACTCGGAATGAACGCCTGTTGTTGCGACATTTTGCCAGTGACGGTGATCTTGATGTTGCCGATGAGGCGCGAGTCTTTCTTGGTATCGGCGCGCAGGATGCGATAGCGATTTTCGGGAGTCGGTGGGGCTAGTTTCTCGTCCGTTGTGGCGGCGGCGTCGCCCTGGTCCTCCATGTTGAAGAAGATGGCAGGGCGCGCGGAATGCACTTGGGTCTTAGCGTGCGGACCGGGCAATTCGATTTTCTGTTTTGCACTGGCCAGTGGATTGATCGTCGCGCGCAGAATGTTGCCCTTCATATCCTTGTTGATGTCGCTGGAACTCTGCGAAAGCTCGATCAATTGCGGAGTTCCGCGGTAGTCGTCGAGGACGAACACACCGCCCTGCATCGGCAGACGCAGGTTGGGAGCGACGAGAGGAGTTTTGGCGTCTTCAAGCTTCTTCTCTTCTTCTGTTTCGCGGTCTACCTGCTCGGCGTCGTGCGAGACGCCCTTCTTTATGTCTTCCTCGTATTTCTTCGTTGCCGGCCAATCGACGAGAGCGGCGGGCATCTCCTCCCAATCAAAACGATCGGTGGAGAAATAACGTACGCGGTCGCCCTTGACCTGGTACTCGCGAATGGGCTGGTAAGAGCCGTCTTTCAAGATCAGGCGCTTGTTGACTTCGGCGACGGCGAAAATGCCGATCAGCAGCAGGGCGAAGATAAGGCCGCGGCGGAGCATGCCAGTATTTTATTCCTCGGAATCTGTCCTCCATAGAAACCCCGTCACAGGCGGCAGGTTGCGGATTACGAAGCGCCGGGCTTGGAGGGAACATCTACTTAGCCCGAGGATTTGCCGATGAAAGCTCGAATTCTGACTGTTCTCCTGATCATTCTTTCGCCTCTGTTGCCCGCACAAACCTCGCCCGAGATTCCGGCTCGGGTGCAGCGTACGGCGGACATCCTCGGCGTTCGAGCGCAAATCGTTGAATTGGCCGCCATGCGATCGACACCACAGCATGATGAACTGCGGGAGATGCGACTGGTGCAGAACCTGCAGGGAGCAGTGGTGGCAGCAGCGCTGGATGTGGACAGCGTGAACGCGCGCATCGATTACGAGTCGGCGCGGTTGAACGAAGTGCAGGCGTATCTCTCGGCGCGGAGAGATCGGAGAGTCAATTTGGCGAACCTCGGAAACCTGGTGATTGGGACTGGAGTGGGTGCGGTGGGAAGTGGGCTGCAGTTGATCGGTCCGGCACAGCATGCAGGCAACATTGCCAGCACCGTGGCGGGTTTCGGAGGGACATTGCTTTCGATTCTTGGACTCCGCGAAGGGAAGGGCAATGTGCGAGCGCCGGGGTTCACGCCGGCGATGCTGGCGAAGCCGCTGGGAAGATCGGCGGCGGAGGAGAACGCGTATCCGGGGGTGATCTGGACGTATCTCACGACTCCGGACCCGAACCTGCCGCGAGGCGAATCGCCGCAACAGCACGCGCGTTTCGAGTGGACCAGTTTCGGCCACATCAAAGACAAACCAGATGAGAAGACCTTGGCCGCGCTGACGAGCACGGGGAAGAACGGCACTCCGCTGGGCATCGACGTCATCGGAGATCGGATAGCCATGCTGGCGGACTTGCGGGCGCATGTGAGCGCAATGCAGGTGGATCTGGCAGAACTGCTGCGGTTCGCCGTCGCCGAAAAGTAAGAAGGACGAAGCAAATCTCACTTCGTCCTTCTCACATCGTCCTTCTTACTTGTCTTACCAGACTCGGCAGCGATTTTCCTTCACCATCGGTTGTCCGGCCTTGCATGAAAATGCCTTCTCGAATTCCGGCATGTTCACTACGAGTCCGTTCACCCGATATTTCCCGGGCGAGTGCGGATCGGTGACGGCGTTAACGCGCTGGTCTTCGGGGCGAACATTCTCGCAGGCCCATTGTGCGTAGCCGACGAAGAAGCGCTGCTCGGGCGTGAGGCCGTCACGGTTCTCGAGGTTCATCGACTTGGTCTGTTCTTTCCAGGCCATCCAGGCGAGGATGAGTCCGCCGAGGTCGGCAACGTCTTCACCTTCGGTGAGCTTGGAGTTGATCTTGATGTCGTCGACGATAACGTACTGCGCGTACTGATTGACGACGCAGTCGGCGCGGTCGGTGAAGTTCTTGGCGTCCTGTTCGGTCCACCAGTCTTTGAGATTGCCTTGCGCGTCGAACTGGCGGCCTTCGTCGTCGAACCCGTGCGTTAATTCGTGACCGATGGTGCCGCCGGTGTTGCCGTAGTTCGGGGCGTCATCCATCTTCGGATCGTAGAGCGGCGGCTGCAGGACGCCGGCCGGGAAGGTGATGTCGTTCATCTGCGGCTCGTAGCCGGCGTTGACGGTCGGCGGAGTCATGCTCCATTCGGTGCGGTCAAGCGGCTTGCCGATCTTGTTCAACTCGCGCTTGGCCTCGAACTGAGTGGAACGCTGCACGTTGCCGAGGAAGTCGGTGGGCTTGATGTCAACCGAGCTGTAATCACGCCACTTGTCGGGGTAGCCAATCTTATTCACGATGGCGTGCAGCTTCTCGAGCGCGTTCTTCTTGGTGGCGTCGCTCATCCAGTTGAGCTGGTTGATGTCCTGCTCCATGGCCGTTTCGATCTGCTTGGTCATGGCGTTGGTTTTTTCTTTCAGTTCGGGGCCGAAGGTGCGCTTCACGAATTCCTGGCCGAGCGCTTCGCCGAGTTCGGAATCGACTAGCGAAACGCAGCGTTTCCAGCGAGGGCGCAAAGCGGGCACACCGCGAAGGGTCTTGCTGAAGTAGTTGAAGTTCTCCATCACGAACGGCTCGGAGAGGAAGGGCGCGGCAGCATGGACGGTGTGCCAGCGCAGGTAGGTTTTGATGTCGTCGAGCGATCGCGTCTTGAGCTGATTCTCGATTTCGGCGTAGAAGGCAGGTTCGGTGACGTTGAAAGTGGTCTGCGCGGGAAGCCCGATGGTCTTCACATAGGTGGCCCAGTCGAAGTCGGGCGTCATGGCCTGCAGGCCTTTGAAGTCAACCTTGTGGAAGAGCTTGTGCGGGTCGCGCTTCTCGACGCGCGTGAGCGTGGCCTTGGCGAGCGCCGTCTCGATCTCCATGACCTTGGCGGCTTCGGCTTTTGCAACTTCGGGCTTGTCGCCGAGTAACTCAAACATCTTCTGCACGTGGGCGACGTACTTGTCGCGCAGTTCCACGGACTTCGGATCAGTCTTGAGGTAGTAGTCGCGATCGGGCAGGCTGAGTCCGCCACCGGTGGCGAAGGCGATCACGTTTTGCGAGTTCTCGAAATCCTGATTGGAACCGAAGTTAAACAGGAGGCCTCCGGTCTGCAGCGTCATGTGCAGATTGCCGAGGAGCTCGGGCAAGTCCTTGGTGGACTTCATGGCCGCGATGCGATTCAGGTATGGCTGCAACGGCTTGGCACCGAGTTTGTTGACGGCGGCTTCGTCCATGCAGGAGCCGAAGAGATCGCCGATCTTCTGCTGGTTCTGATCGCGTCCGGTCTTCTGTTTCGCCAGTTGATCGAGAATGCCCCACAGAAACTGCTGATTGTCCTGGTAGAGCTTGCCGTAGACGCTCCAGCGCGCCTGGTCGGAGGGGATGGGATTGTTCTTCATCCAACCGCCGCAGGAGTACTGGTAGAAGTCGACGCACGGGTCGGCCGACTTGTCCATCGAAGTGGTATCGAGGCCTGGCGTGTAAGGAAACGACGTTAGTGGCTTCTCTGCCGGCGGTGTGGTTGTCGGTGGTGTCTGTGCGAATGAGAAGAGAGAAACGGCGAGAATAGCGAAGAGGAGCTTCTTCATGTATGTCTCCGGTACGAACGGGGAAGTTTAGACGAGTGGGATGGAAAGTTCAGTAATTAGTAATTAGTTATTAGTCCTTGGTGGCTACGGGCGACGCTCGACTTTGAAGTTCCCCAGCTTTTTGCGCCTTATGCCCACTCCGATGGCCCAGATAAGTGCGCCAGCATAGAGGAGAGCCATGGAAAGCGTAAGTCCTACGAGGGCTCGCGGTTCGATGAACAGGTAGGTTGGTCCGGCTGTGCGCATGAAGAAAACCGCTCCCAGTGCGGCTGCTCCTACAGGCACCGAGAAGTACAGAACCGTAGGCGCGACGCCAGCATTTCGCCAAACCCACATCAGCACAATCCGGCAAAGCAAAAGTGAAAAGGCGAACACCCCAAAAGCTGAGACTACGCAGAGCCACGGATTATGGGAGTGATTCATGCGCGGGCCAAGGACGAGTCCTCCGACGGTAGCAGCGGAACCGATCGCCAGCCACGAGAGGAAGAACCTCTTCTTGAAAGAGGATTCGTTCATCGGAGGCAGAAAGCTGTCGCCCGGCATCGTGCGAGAGTAATGGACGGACAGCAACGAAGGCAACCGGCGCGAAAGACTAGCGCGGATAGATGCCGATGAGTTTATTGATCACGCCATGCATCTTGTGCGGCCAGGTCCCAATGAACATGAACGGGCATTCGCCAGGGATGACGTCGATGCCATGTTCGTGACAGAAGGTGACAGCCGACGGATTTGCCACTTTGGCGTTGCCGGGGCCGTAGAGCCACACGCGCTTCACGCCAGATTTCGCGCAGTCGCGCACCACCTGGTCGCTGGCTTCCGGCGTGGTAAGGACAAGAACGGAGTCAACCGGTGGCTGGACATCCTGGATATTCGCGAAGCTGGGCTGGCCGTCGATCTCCGTGGCACCCGGATTCACCGGCACGACTTCATACCCTTTGCTCTTGAAGAGCGTCGTGACGCTGCGCGTGAAGCTTTTGGCGTCTCGAGAGACGCCGATCGCGGCAATGCGTTTGTGAGTAAGAAAATCGGTGATCTGGGCGCGAGTGGCGTGGAGGGAGGTGGTTGGCATGGCAGTGCCTCCGAAAAGAAAGGGGAACATGCCGGAGATGTGGTGTCAGTGATGGGGAGCACGGGCCGTGGCCCGTCGAACCCCATGTACCGCGACCCGGATGGACGTAGATATCCACCAGTACCGAAAAACTCGCCTGTTTTCCGTCTAGCGCGCCCGCTCCAACTAAGGCATAATTGGTTGTGCACCCCTATTGGTTCTTTCCTGTGACCTGCGCAGCCACGGGGAACGAGTCTCGGTACACAACTCCTAAAAATCCAATAAACCAGAGGCGAGGATGGCGGCGAAATACATCTTTGTGACCGGCGGTGTGGTGTCTTCACTGGGCAAGGGACTGGCGGCGGCTTCAATCGGGTGCCTGCTCGAGAGCCGTGGGCTGAAGGTCAACATGATGAAGTTTGACCCGTACCTGAACGTCGATCCGGGTACGATGTCGCCGTTCCAGCATGGCGAGGTGTTCGTCACCGACGACGGCGCCGAGACCGACCTCGATCTGGGTCATTATGAGCGCTACACGCACGCCAAGCTTTCGCGCGACACCAACTGGACGACCGGCCGCATTTACGAGCAGATCATCACCAAGGAGCGCCGCGGCAACTATCTCGGCAAGACGGTGCAGGTGATTCCGCATGTCACCAAC
>DASTGW010000649.1:0-3759 GCA_035718705.1 Terriglobales bacterium
CATGATTGGCGATGGGGACGGAGATCGTGGGCGCGGAGGTCGCGTGCTCGATCATCTCGAGGGGCACGCTGCCGCCCATGGTAGGCAGCTTGATTACTTTCCCGCGTGCTCCTTCCACCGCGGAAATGACGAGTTGTGCGACGGGCAGATCCATCGAGGTGCGTACAGCGTTATAGCTGGCGAGATCGCGCTTGACGTAAGCGACCATCGGATTCTGCAGCAGCACTTCACGCGAAGGTTCAATTTCGACGACTGTATATCCGCGCGACTTTATGAAGTCGATGACGCGGTCCTGCTGCTGGCGCCAATCAAGACCCTTGACGAGACGAAGATCTATGTCTGCGATCGCGTTGGAGGGAACGACGTTGTTGGAGCGAGCGCCGGTGCGCGCCGACGCCATGCCGTTGATGTTCAGTGTCGGCAGATTGATCAGGTTCAGCAGACGTTCTCCACCGCCTTCAGTGTGGCCTAGCCAGAGCTCTTCGCGAAGCCTCTGATCATTGTTGGGAGCGTCGGCAATCGCCTGCTTCTCGAGCGGTGTGAGTGGGGCAATGCCATCGTAGAAGTGCGGGATCAGCACATGGCCTTTATCGTCTTTCATGCTGGCCAGTAGCTGTGCCAGCATCATTGCTGGATTGGGAGCCCAGTTGCCGTAGTGTCCGCTGTGCAGTTCACGCTTCGGTCCATAGACGGTGACTTCCAGGTGCGTGTCGCCGCGCGCGCCGAAGACCACTGTCTGCTGCCGGCTCTGATCGACCGGGCCGTCGCAGATGAGAAAGACATCACCGGTGACAAGCTGTTTGTTCGCCTCAAGGATTTGACCCAGATGTGGCGAGCCCGCCTCTTCTTCGCCTTCCCACACGAAACGAATGTTTGACTTGATCGGGATATTCGCTGCTTGCAGTGCGTCCAGGGCAGTGAGTTGAGCGAAGATGGATCCTTTGTCGTCCGACGCCGAACGGCCGACGATGAACGGCTCGCCGTCGATGGTCTTCTGCTGCGGCGTGAACGGCGCGTTGTTCTCCCATTCCGAAGGCGTGACCGGCTGGCCGTCGTAGTGCGCGTAGAAGACGATGGTGTGCTTCGCGCCCGGAGTCTTGATCTCGCCATATACGACAGGCGGTGCGCCTTCGACCTTCAGCAGTTGCGCATTCACCTTGCGCTTCTGCAGCATCGAGACGAGCGCGTCGGCATTGCGCTGGATATTCGGCGTGTCGCTGGCGATATTCGGGATCGCGAGCAGGTCCTGGAAATCGCGCAACAGCTGTGCTTCGTGCGCTTGGCGGTAATTGCGCGCGGCAATTGCAGGCGCAGACATTTCTGCGCCGAAAGCTGTCACTGACAGCAGCAGAGCAAGCAAACCGACTCTTTTCATGGGATCGCGAATATAACGTCGGGAGAGTTGCTCGGCAAGAGTAACGTCATCGAGGTCGTTGCAGTCGCCGCAGCGCACACGTAACATGTCGCGTGCCGCGTTATGCGCAGCCAGCTCAAATCGCTACTTCGGCAGCAGCCTGTCTTCCTCGGGATCGCCGCGTTCGCGGTAGCGATCTTCTGGACGGTAGGCCAGCCCACGAACATTGCCGTGTCACTGGTGTACTCCCTCATGCTCGGCAACATGAACACCTTTGCCGTGATGACCTTGTTGCCGATGCTGCTGGCACGTCGTTTTCCATGGGACTGGATCAGTTTCCTCGTGGCGCAGATTGTCCTGATCCCATTTGGGGTTTTCATCTCGACCATGGTTGTGTTCCAAATGCTGGGACGACCGGGCGGCCAGTTCTGGCCATTTCTGGCCAGCGGATGGAAGTTTCCCTCACTGATCACACTTGTTTTCGGCATCTTCTATTTTGTCTATTACCGTGCCGAGTTTCGGCTGGAGACTCGTGATCGCGAATACGAGCACGTGGTGAGGACATCGCAGGCCGAACGCGAGATGCAAGAGCAGGAACTGCAACGCGCCCGTGAAATTCAACAATCACTTCTGCCGAAGCAGATTCCCCAGATTGCCGGCTTCGCAGTTTCAGGCGTGTGGGAGCCAGCCCGCGTTGTCGGTGGCGACTACTACGATGTGATCCAGCTCAGCGATAACAGACTGGCCATATGTCTGGCGGATGTCGTCGGAAAAGGTGTTTCTGCTGCGCTACTGATGGCCAACGTACAAGCGACCGTGCGTGCTTATGCCCGCGTAGACGTTTCGCCCGACTGGGTGTGCACGCGCGTCAACGAAGTGTTGTGCAGCAACATCGCATCTGACAAGTTCGTCACTTTCTTCTATGGTGTGCTGAACACCGAGAGCCGTACGCTTGAATATTGCAACGCCGGACATCTTCCTCCGATCGCAATTGCGGCCAATGGCTCTCCCAGAACGTTGACAGAAGGCGGCGCCGTGCTGGGCGTATTTTCAGCGTGGAAGTACCAGACTGCCACTCATCAGTTTGGCTCCGGCGATCGGTTGCTGCTTTTCACCGATGGCATCACCGAGGCCATGCGTGCGGACGGCGAAGAGTTCGGCGAAGAGCGACTGGTCTGCGCTACTCGGGCTGCGAATTCTCATCCGCCGGAAGAGCTGAACGCGCGACTGATGTCGGAGGTGAAGACTTTCTGCGACGATCATCTCCACGACGATGCGACGCTAGTAGTCGTCAGCGTGAGTTAGTGGCGCTGTAGAGGTACGCTCGCAACATAGAGAAGTCCTGCTGCTGCTCGAGTTCGCGATGCTCTCCGGCAGCCTGCTTCAGTTGCTGAGCGATGGCATCCTCGCCCGTGGCACTCATGTTCTCGCTGACCAGTAGCCAAACGCGCCCATGCCGCTGGCGAATCGCGTCGAGCGTTTCCGGGGTCACTTTGCTCGCAAAATCGCGCCACGTCGGGCGATCGGTTCCGGGATACAAGATTGCTGGCCCTTGTTGTCCCGCGTAAAAAGCGTACGCAAACCGGTTCTGTCCCTTATGGAAGACGAGGACATCGCCGGGCGCGGCATGTGCCAACACGTATGCCGTTGCACTCCGAAAGTCTTCCCGCTTGAGGTCGAAGTCGCGCTCGTAATAGCGGTGCACTCCGCTCAGAGCAAACCAGCAGATCACGGCCAGCACCGGAGCGGCGACCCACCTCCATGAAAACGAACTCAGTCCTGCGGCGACCAACAACACTAAAGCCGGAATGCAGACAAACAAATAACGTGGCATCAGCACCGGCTTGATCAGCGAAACGAAAAACGTGATCGCGATTGGGATCACGAACCATGCCAGCAGCAGGCGATAACTTTGCAGGTCTGGAAATCTCCACGCTGCGAAGGCGGCCAGCAGGATGCCGAGAAGGTAAAGCAGCGTCAGTGGCAGTCCACCGTGGCCGGCGTAATCCCCGAAGATGATCCACATTCCATGCAAGTTCGGACGCGGGATCCAGTTGATGGGGCCTGTGCCTGTGGTCACGATGAAAATCCAAACCGGCAGCGTGAACAGCGCGATGCGCTTCAGCGCGCGAAGCAGTTCGGTCTTCGCCTGTACATTCCACAATGCAACTATTAATGCCACCAGCACGAGCACAGCAAAGAAGTGCGCATAGATCGCCAGTACGCTGAACGCAACAAACCAGCTCCAATCGCGTTTTTTTCCAGATTGCAAAGCCGTAACAAGAAAGTAGAGGGCGACAGTTACGAGAAAGGCGACCAGGCTGTAGCTGCGCGCTTCCTGCGCGTAGCGCAGCGAGTATGCGTTTACCGACCACAAAAGTGCGGCCGACAATCCAGTCCATTCG
>DASTGW010000650.1:0-8817 GCA_035718705.1 Terriglobales bacterium
ACATGCTGCTCGAACTCAAACCGCTGGTCATCGGCGAGTTCGTCGTACGCGTACAGGAACGCGTTCTCTTTGACCCATTCGCAATTCATGACTGCCTACCTTCTAATCCTTAACGCATTTCCGCCAGAGCAAGGCGTAACTTCTGTGTGGCCCGGAACAACGTGTTCTTGGCTGTCTCTTCGGTCGTATTCAGCATTTCGCCGATCGTCCTCAGCTTCAGCCCCTGGTAATGCTTCAACTCAAACACCATGCGCTCACGTTCGGTAAGTTTGGTGAGCGCTTTTACAATTTTCTTGCCAACTTCGCGCCGCAGCAGGTCGTGCTCGGGGTTATGTGCGGCGCGGTTGTCGGAAACCTGGTCGAGCAGGTTGAACTCTTCGCCGTCTTCGCTCGAAACGATTGCCGAATCTTCTTTGCGCACCTGCCGTTTACGCAGGTGATCGAGGCAGAGGTTGGTAACGATGCGATACAGCCAGGTGTAGAACGAGCACTCGAAGCGGAAATTGCCGACCGACTTGTAGGCCTTCAGGAAAGCTTCCTGATAGATGTCCTGCGCGTCGTCGGGCGAGCCGGTCAGGTGCAGCGCGAGACGAAGCACCGCCGAATCGTATTGGCGGATTAATTCCTCGAAGGCGCGATGATTGCCTTTCTGCGCTTCGCGGATCAGGTTCGTGTCGTCTACGCGACTCTGCGTTTGCCCTGCCATTCGCCCCCGGGAGTGTGAAGCATTACCAGACGTTTCCGGCTGGATTCCTGGAACCCCGCCAACCGCAAACTTCAACGTTAATGCTTGCGCCGGCATGTTGCTGCTTCACCTGTCCTCTGTCGTTTTCCTGACTTTCAAATCAGCCAGTTCTTTTGGGCTGCATCGCCAGCGAACTACTCTCTGGCCTGCAACGACTTAGACGGGTTCGCAGTAGAAGGGTTAGCAATTATAGGACCCGGCGACGCTGGGGCGAAATTTCCCGATTTGGGGACGAGCAACTTGGCCCTAAGTTGTTGCCTGCAAGCCATTTGGTGGTCAGACGGATGGGCATCGGCCGGGTTTACCGGCCCGAGGGTAAAGCTATGTAAACAGGAAGGGCACGGTTTCCCGTGCCCTGAGCGCCGAACCTGCAGCGCTCCGACTTCAATCTTTGGCGATTATGCCTGGCGGCCCATACGTGCGAACTGCTGCATGAGCGGGGACGCGACCTCATTAATGGTGGCCATGCCGGCGTCGGCTACCGCCATGTTCAAAGTGGAGAGACCGGCCACAACGGCGATCACGGCATTGACCACCGCCCACGACGTGCGCAGGTAATGCCCTGCCATCATCAGGCGCCCACCGGTTTGTTGTGCCGTTTCTGCGATCACGTTGTTCATCTCTCGTCACCCCTTTGATGCGTGCACCCATCATGGAGTTACATCGGGAGTTGAACAACGGTACACAGGTAACAAAGGTACTGACGTAATGCGGGTGAAGGTTGAGGTAACCAGTGCGCGCGAAAAAAAAGGCCGGATCTGTTGAGATCCGGCCTGATGGTTACTGCGGTACTGCGGGTTAGAAATCCACGCGCAGAGAGAACTGCACAACGCGCGCGGTGCTCGATGTGGAGGTGATCTTGCCGAACTGGTTTACGCCGGCAGAGATCTTCGCACCGGTACCATTGCCGCCACCGCCCGGAAGTCCGAAGCTTGCGTGGTTCAGAGCGTTGAAGGCATCGGCCCGGAACTGCAGGTTCACTTGTTCGGTGATCGGGAACTTCTTGGCTATCCCGAGATCAAGGTTGAAGTAGTTAGGTCCACGGAGATTGTTACGGCTGCCAATCTGGAAGCCCAGCGGATAGTCAAAGGCATCAATTGCCGCTTGCGGGTCGGCAAACAGGTTGATTGTGCCGTCTGAATCCACCTTATGAACGTTAACCGCCACTGCCTTGCTGTCGCCGTTGAAGATGCCCGGTGAGTTATTGGCGTAACCCATCAGGTACGCGCCGGTGATGTTTGAGAACGCGATACCGCTGCGCCAAACCGGAATGCCCGAGAGACTCCAACCACCGATGACCTGATTGGCCCAGCCGGGTACGTCCCGACCGAAGGACTTACCCTTACCGAACGGCAGATCGTAGATGAAGTCTCCAGTCACGATGTGCTTCACGTCGAAGTCCGAGTTGCCGCGGCAGGTACGGAGATTCAGCGCGTCGCAGATGAAACCAAGGCCCGTGTTGGAGGAAATGCTGTTGGCAATACCAGAGGCGTTGTCGATGGAATGCGAGTAGGTGTAGTTCACGTCGAACTGCAGCCCATTGGCATAGTTACGATGCAACGACATCAACAGGCCGTGATAGTTGGAGTTGGCTTTGTTGGTGATGTAGGTGTTGCCGGCGAACTGTCCAGCCAATCCGACGTTAGGGGCAATCACGCCTACGGCGTTTAGCCACTGCATCGTGTCGGCAAAGTCGCCAATCTGGACAAGGTCACCGATGTTGCGGGCTACAAGCCGTGTTCCTCTCGTATATCCGCTGTAGTTAAGGATCTGATTCTCGAAGAATGGTTGAGGCGTACCGATCCACACGCCGCTGGAGTTGAATGCCGTGCCATCACGCAATTGCTGCGACAGAGCGGCAAACGCTTGCGACATCAGCTGTCCGGATTGTGGGTCTTTGAAATCAATCAACTGGGCTGCATCGGCCTGTGCGATCAAGCGACGGCCAAGCCGGCCGACGTACGTGGCTTCCAGGACGAAGTGTCCAGGAAGTTCGCGTTGCAATCCGAGATTGAAAACGATTGAGTATGGCGATTTCAGGAACGGATCGATGGCATAGTTGAATTCATTGTTGGCATTGCCCAATACGTAACCGCTGTCCACGTAAGGCGAATACGGACGGGTAATTGTCGGAGCCGGCGTGGGAGCCGGAATGGCACTGATGCTGGTAAACCGCGGGTCGTTCGTAAGAGCCACCGTGGCATCGGTGTCACCGAAAATCCGCGACGAACTCGCCTGGAACATGTACGAGTTCTGGTCCTGGATGAAGTTCAGAGCATTCACGACTGGATGGTCATAGACAATGCCCGTGCCGCCGCGGATGACAGACTTGCGATCTCCGAGCAGACGGTTCAGGAACCCGCCGGATGGTGAGTAGGCAAAACTGAAACGTGGAGCGAAGTTATAGTAGCTGGGTTTATACAGACCCTTGCCACCGTTAGCTTTTCCGCCCAGGTCGTAGGTCGTGATTGGAATCGCGTCGTCACCTGCGATACCGGCTGCTCCGGCTGCGACACGAGCGTTGATCAGCTGATCGAAACTGAGGTTCTGAACGGCTTGTAGTCCGTTTGCTTCGTAGGGGACTGAGTAGTACTGGTAACGCAGTCCGTAAGTAAACGTAAGTGCTTGCGTCGCCTTCCAGGTGTCCTGAACGTACCCTTCGAGTTCGTAGTAGCGGTACTGACGTGTCGCGCCGGAACCTTGGGGCAATACTTTTTGAGCGTTGTTGTAATTCCAATCACTCGCTACCGAGCCAATGCGGCCAAGTAGAAATGCGTAGTAATTGTCATAGGCAGTGGTCGCTACCGTCGTGGAAGCGCCCAAGCTTGTGGTGGTGAGAATATCGGCGGGCCGCAATGACGGATTCAGATTGTCGGTGTTTCCACCCAGACCAACCGTGACGCCGTTGGTGTCACCCACCAGACGGGAGTTCGTCTTGATCGGCTTGAACGTGCCGCCGAACTGGAATTGGTGGGCCCCCTTCTGCCAAGTCAGGTCGTCACGGAATACCGGAATCGGATTCACACGCGCCTGGCTGCTTTGGTCGTAGTACGGACCATCTAGCGTTGCAAATGTCCAAACTGTGGTTCCGGCCGGGTTGAATCCGGTTGGGAAAGCGAGCTTCGAGACTGTCTTTCCATACGTGAACTGGTTCACCATCGTCGGGTTAATCGTCCAGGTGTGTGACAAAACATACGCGTAGCTGCTATTGGCAATACTCTTGGTGAGAGGATCGCCGGGGAACATCACAGGCGCATCGTAATTGACTGAGTCACCGTACTGATCCCGCAGAATGCTGAACCGTCCCGCGAGTCTCATGCTGCTGTTGATGTTGTAGTCAATCTTGGTTACGTAGTCGTTGCCTGTGCGGCGAACTGGTGAGCTGAAACGGAAGCCGCCGGTGTTCAAGCCATCTCCCGCGCTCAGATCGTTCGCGTGCGGATAACGTCCTGCAATGTATTGCAGGAGTGCCGAATTCCCGCCGATTCCCAATGGATCGAGAGCCGCGACTTGCGCCACGCTAAGCGTCCCTACGCACTGCGGAGCAGTTGTGACCTTGGTGCCGGTCGAGCAGGTGTTTCCGCTGCCATCGGTTTGTTTGATGTAATTGAGCGTCCCATTGCGGAAGGAATCCAGAGGAACAACTGTAAGGACGTTCGCAGATTGTGCTTCCCGACGACCGTTGTAGTTAAAGAAGAAGAAGAGTTTGTCCTTCTTGATGGGGCCGCCGAGCTTTGTACCAAACTGGTTTCGGATTAGCGCCGGACGCTTAATCGGAACGGCGCGATTGTTATTGAACCAGCTATTAGCGGCAAAGATGGTGTTGCGATGGTAATCCCAGGCACCGCCATGGAAGGCGTTCGTGCCGCTCATGGTAACCATATTCACCTGCGCTCCGCTGCCGCGTCCGCTGGCTGCGAGTGCTCCCGCTGTTTCGCCGCGGAATTCCTGGATGGAATCGACCGGTGCATTGGCTACCGTGGAGAAAGCTTGGCCGGTGGCGAAATCGTTCACGTCAAGACCGTCCAAGGTAACGTTGTTTTGATCGCCACGTGCGCCCGTGACTGCGCCTGCACGGGAGCTAAGCTGGTCCGACCCGCTGGTGGCGCTGATCACGCCGGGCTGAAGCGTCAGTAACGCTGCCGGCGAATCGCGTATCTGCACCGGCAACTGCGCCACGGCATTCATGTTGAAGTTACTGCCCACGGTCGCGTCAGTGGTGTTAAGCGCAACGCCTTCAGAAGCCGCCGACACTTCCACCGTCTCATTCGTGTGCCCAACCTTCAATTGGACGTTCTCGGTTCGCGTGGTGCCGACCGTAAGATAAAGGTCGTTGATTACTGCTGTTTCGAAGCCGTCCCGTTTGAGGGTGAGTTTGTAACCTGGACCGGGTAACAGCTTTGAGATGCTGTACAGGCCCATTTCATTTGTTGTTGCCTGGTAGGTGGCATTAGTGCGCGTGTTCACCAGCGTGATGCTGACGCCGGGAACCACGGCACCCGATGTGTCTGTGACTGTTCCGTTAAGTGCGGCCACTTCCTGGGCTGCAGCAACGCTGGTAAATAGCATCGCTAAGCCAAGGACGGCGATAAAGGCGATAAATGCTACTCTCAATCGACTCATGAAAACTCCCATTGATTGTTTGCAAGCGGGAAGACGGTCGTAGAGTTCCCTGCGCACCTCGAACGTCACGACGAAGCGGGGCGAAGCGAGATGTGTCCCCTGCATGGAATTTCGCCCCAGATGGAGAAAATCCCTCGATGGTAGGGTAGGAAAAGAAGAACCGAGGGTCAGTGCGTGATGTCACCTGCGGACGTGACTAAGTTGTCCATTGAGCTTCCGGGGGAAGGGGCGAGCCGTAACGTTATTCGGCCCTCAGCGCCTGCATCGGCTCAATGGCCGCGGCTCTTCTGGCCGGAATGAGCACGGCCGCGGCCGCAACCAACAAGGCCAGCAACGGGACGCAAACCAAAGTAATCGGATCGAACCGGTTTACCTGGTAGAGGCTGGCCCGCAGCAGATTCGTCGCCGCGAACGACAGGATCAGCCCGATTCCACACCCGACAGCCGCCATTCCCAGGCCGCGGCGCAACACCATGGTCAGAATGGTGCCTCGATTCGCGCCCAGCGCCATGCGAACACCGATCTCACGTTCGCGACGGCCGACGAGATACGAGAGGACTCCGAAGAGACCAATCATTGATAGCGTGACCGCTACCAAGGCAAACCCACTCAACAGCAGGATCGTGAATTTCCTTTGCGCCAGCGACTCCCCAACAATGCCTTCGAGGCTGGTGATGTTGTATAGAGGCAGATCTCGGTCCAGCGACCAAACGACGTTCTGCACCTCCTCGAACGGCACCGCCTGACCGTTGCTTGTGCGCAGGAGGAAGGCCGTGCGTCCGCTGGGACCACTCTCTACCTGGAACATGGCCAGGTAAATCATCGGAGGAGGATCAGCGTCGAGCGCTGCGGTACGTACATCGCCCGCAACTCCTACGATCGTGAACAGCCCACGCGGGCCCCACTGGAAGCGCTGCCCGATGGGATCGATGCCGCGCAGGAACTCACGTACAAAGCTTTCGCTCACGACTGCAACGGGAATCGACGTACTCGTGTCCTGTTCATTGAAATCGCGTCCCCGAAGAAGCGGGATCCCCATGGCCGAAAAGTAACCGGAACTGACGAGCGAATTCGCCGCCCAATGGAAATCGTCGGCTGCTGCGTGTTCGAGGAGAAAACCGATCTGGCGCTCGTCGGCCAGGGGAAGGTGGCTGGCGGCGGCCACTTTCGAAACGCCGGGCAGTTGAGCCAACCGCGCAAGCGCCTCTTTCTGCACCGAGCGACGTTGCGTGCTGTCGGCATACCGCGCTCGATCGAACAGGGTTCTCACAACCGTGACGCCTCTGACATCGAAGCCGCTGGGCGTATTCATCAACTGGACGAAGCTGCGCACGAGAAGCCCGCCACCGATCAGCAGCACGACAGCTAACGCCACTTCCGCGACCACTACCGCATCCTGCAAGCGTTGCATGCCGCGACTGGCTCCCGGTTGCTGCGTGTCTTTGAGGGTCGCTTGCGGCGAACTGTGCGAAAGCTTCCAGGCGGGGATAAATCCGAACAGAACAGCCGTCACAACCGACAGCCCCAGGGCGAACAGCAAGGCGAGCGGATTCACAGCGGCATCATGCAGCCGCGAAATATTGCTGGGTCCCCAGGTTCGCAGTCCGGCGAGTATTGCACCAGCAAGAAGCAGACCAGGCACGGCGCCAGCTAATGACAACACTAGAGCTTCAATCAGGCACTGACGCAACAGCCGCGCACGACGTGCACCGAGCGCGCTGCGAATCGCCATCTCACGTCCGCGATGGTTTGCCCGTGCCAGCAGGAGATTTGCAACGTTCGAACACGCAATCAGTAAGACGCATATCACCGCCCCAACCAGCAGGATCACAACAGGCCGCGTCTTGCGGACGCTGTATCCCGCAAAGGGATAAACATGCGCTTCCACGTGCAAGTTGTTCGCGTAGACGTCCGGATGTTCCGCCTGGAATGCCTGCGCAATTTGCGTGAAGCCGGCGCGGCCCTGCTCCGTGCTGACGCCAGGTTTCAGTCGCGCGATCACGCCAACTCCGAATTCCATCACGCGATTGCTCGGATCGAGCACTACAGGCGAAAACACCAGCGGAACCCACAGATCGGCTCGCTCAGACAAGGGATCGCCATCGAAGGGAAACTGAAATGACGACGGCATCACTCCGATGATCGTGTACGGTGCTTCGTCCAGCTTCACCGGTCGTCCGACGATGTGCGGATCGGAGTGATAAAGATTGCGCCACAACGACGCCGAGATGACCGCGACATGGGGAGCACCGGCGCGAGCTTCGTCCGCGGTAAAGATTCGCCCGAGCGAAGGCGCAACCCGTAAGACCGAAAACACGGAAGGTGACACCGCGGCCGCGTTGATGCGCAACGGACGTTCAGCTCCCGTGAGGTTGAAGCCCTCCTTTTCGAACACGCCGGTTTCGGCGAAAGACTGCGAACGAGATGTGTAGTCGATGGCCTCTTGAGCCGATACGCCTATCTCATCCGCGCCGAGCTTAGGCACCGTCTCCGAGACAAGCAGCAGTCGATCGGGTTCTGCATATGGCAGCGGGCGAAGCACGACGGCGTCAAACAAACTGAATACGGCAGTGCTGGCACCGATTCCAAGCGCCAGTGTGAGTATGGCGACAGCGGTAAACCCTGGCGACTTCCGCAACTGCCTCAGAGAAAACTTTACGTCTGCGCCGATCGATTCCACCGTGGGCCACTGCCATTCTTCGCGGCTCTGCTCTTCCAAGGCCAGTGCATTGCCGAACTCGCGCCGCGCCTGTTGCTCAGCTTCTTTGCGCGCCATGCCGGAACCAACCAGGTTCTCGATCTTCTCTTCCAGGTGCTGCTGCATCTCTTCTGCCAAGTCGTCGTACATGCGGCGACGCACCCAAAGCTGCCTGAGCCAGCGCATAGCGTCTTTCCTTCTGCTGGTGCGAAACCAGCTAACCCTTTGCCGGTGCCAGCACCAGCGCGATGCCTTCCAGCATTCGCTCGAACCGCGACACCTCATGTTCGAGATGTTTCACCCCCGCCGCGGTGATGCGATACGTGCGCACGCGACGGTTGGTCGCCGACAATTCCCACTCCGCCCTCACCAAGCCCTGCTTCAACAATCGCTGCAGCGCCGGATAAAGCGATCCTTCTTCCACCTGCAGCAGATCGTTGGATCGCTCCTGTATGTGCTGCACCAGCGCATAACCATGCATCGGTTGTCGACGCACCGACTGCAGGATCATCATCTCCAGGGCGCCGGGAAACAGGTCTCGTGAATTCGGGCTGGAAGGCGACATAGGTCTTTTCTCGCTAGGCATAGACGAAACAAGTATAGGAGGGTTAGCAGCGCCTTTGCAATTTTTACGGGACGCAGGGCTCCCTGTGACCCGTCTCACAAGCCCCTGTTCATCCGGCTGATAAACTATCCCGTTCCCATATCTTTCTAGGCGGACGGAGCATGGCGCGCACTTTCGAGACTTCCC
>DASTGW010000651.1:0-4135 GCA_035718705.1 Terriglobales bacterium
CGGTCGGCGCCACCAACGCCAAAGGCACGACCAGCCCCTATGACGATTCCATGGCCACCTACAGCTCGAAAGGCCCGACGCTGGTTGACCACATCGTGAAACCTGACCTGGTTGCCCCTGGCGACAAGGTGGTTTCTCTGCGTTCGGTGAACAGCAAACTCGATCTCGCCGACTCCACTGATGACGTCACTTGCCTCGGTTGCGCTCTATCGTCGGCGAAGTACTTCAAGCTCAGCGGCACCAGCATGGCGACGCCGGTTGTCTCCGGAGCCGTCGCGCTGATGCTTCAGAAGGATCCCACGCTCACGCCTGATGTCGTGAAAGCTCGCCTCATGAAGACCGCATGGAAGAACCTCCCCATGCTGACGAATGGCGCGAACAAGCTGGGCAGGAAGTTCACCAACCAGTATGACGTCTTCACCTACGGCGCCGGCTACGTGAATGTGGCGGCGGCGTTGAACAGCTCCGATAACGGCAACGGTTTCGCGTTGTCTCCGCGCGCCGTTTACAACCCGCTGACCGGACAGGTGACGATCGATTCTTCTAACTGGGCGGGTGGCATGCTTTCCAACTCTGTGCTCTGGGGTAATTCGGTTCTCTGGGGCAACTCGGTAATTTGGGGTAACTCGGTTCTCTGGGGCAATTCGGTGATCTGGGGCAACAGCGCCCTGGTCAGCGGAACCTCGGTCCTTTGGGGCAACTCGGTGATCTGGGGAGACTCGACCACCAGCGGCTTCAGCGTGATCTGGGGCAACAGCGTGCTCTGGGGTAATGCTTCTGCAAACACCGAAGCCTTCAGCGAGACCGACGGCGGTGATTGCGACGTAGATGATGCCGGCAACGTGATTTGTGACGCTCCGGCCGTTCAATAGGACACGAATAAGGACATAGCGAGATAACAACGATGAAACGCACACCAAATTCCGCCAAGATGTTCGTTGGCCTGGTAGCGATCGGAGCCCTGGCTTTCCTGGGTTTCGGCTTCGCCCGGTGGGAATCATCTGATCTGATCCGCTTCGCCTGCTTCGCGATCCTGTCGATGGCAGCGTCCCGGATGAAGATCACCCTACCCGGTCTCAACGGCAATATGTCAGTCAATCTGCCGTTCATGTTGTTAGCGGCGATGGAGCTCAGCCTTTCTGAAGCTCTGCTCGTCGCTGTCCTCTCCACCGCGGTGCAGTGCTTGCCCAAGGGTGGACGGAGCATGACGGCTCTGCAAGTAACCTTCAACATTTCCCTGATCGTGAATGCGATCGGTGTTGCTCACCTGGTTGCGCATCAGGCCGCTCTTGCCAGCTCTTTGCCTGGCCGTACGGTCGCCCTGGTTGCCGCCGCCGTCGCCTTCTTCCTCGTGGATACGGTCCCTGTGGCCATCATCCTCGGATTGGCCGAAGGCGTGAACGTGTTCCAGACCTGGAAGGAGATCGCTCTGTTGACGTTCCCCTTCTTCGTTCTGAGCGCGGGCGTCGTCTCCATGGCTGCAGCCGCCGTGAAGATCGTGGGATGGCAGATTCCGCTCGCCATCTTCCCGGTCATGGCCCTTATCTTCGTCTCGTACAGGCGCTACTTCTCGCGGAACGCGAGTCTGGAAGCGGTGCACGAGCCCTTTACCTCAGCAGCAGCTGCTGATTGACAGTCTCCATCCTGAGTTGTTCCCTTCAGCCGGGCTTCCCGCCCGGCTTTTTTCTTTTTGTTGTAATGTGATTCGGTGTCACCAGCTCTCCCCAAATCGAATGAATCCACGGCGACCGTAAGCCGCAAGGTGAACCTGCCGGCCGGCATGGTCTTGCTCATGTTCGAGAACGAGAAGATGCGTCAGCGCTGGTTGTCAGTTCCCGGCATGCATGTGGTCAAAACCGACGATCGTTCTCTCCGCATGAAACTTGATGACGGCACTTTTCTCGCGATTACCATCCACTCCAAGTCGTCCAACAAAACACAAATCACCCTGCAGCAGGAAGGTCTTTCTTCGGCCAAAGCGGTTCAGCGCCAGCGTACCTTCTGGATGGAACAACTCAACAAACTCGAAGAAAGCATCGGCTAGACTCTATCTCGGCTGACCACCAGTTCTCCTCCATTTCGCATCGTACTCAGGAAGTGGATTTCTGCCGGGGAGAAGAAGAATGCAAGCGATTCTGCGCACACGGCTGTACGCCTATGTCATGACGGCAACACTCGTAATGGGGCTCGGTTGTGCCACCAAGAATGTAGTACAGGCCCCCACCGGACGCGTCCAGCTCACCGGAGCTTCCAACTCCTTTTCTCCCGAACAGGAGATCCAGTTAGGACAGCAGGCCGCTCAACAAGTTGCGCAGCAACTTCCGCTCCTCCCTGACAACGACCCCATCACCCGCTATGTTCAGCAGCTTGGGCAAAGACTCGCGGCTCAAGCTCCCGGCGAGGTGAAGTGGCCCTTCAGCTTCCACGTCGTGAATCAGAAGGAGATCAACGCCTTCGCCCTCCCCGGCGGACCTGTCTTCGTCAACCTCGGCACAATCCAGGCGGCCGATACCGAAGGTCAACTGGCCGGCGTTATGGCGCATGAAATTTCCCATGTGGTTTTGCGTCACGGAACGCAACAGGCCAGCAAACAGCAAATGGCCCAGATCCCACTGGCAATTCTCGGCGGAATTCTCCCTCAAGGCGTTGGAGGTTCCCTCGCGCGTCTCGGTCTCTCCTTCGGCGCGCAATCCATCTTCCTGAAGTACTCGCGTGACGCCGAAAGCGAAGCCGATCTGCTCGGCTCCCAGATCATGTACGACGCCGGCTACAACCCTTATGACATGGTCGAGATCTTCACCAAGCTGGAGAAAGAAGGCGGCTCCGGAGCTCCGCAATTCTTGAGTGACCATCCCAACCCAGGTAATCGCGTTGCTTCGGTACGTCAGGCGGTGGAGAAATTCCCGCGCAAGAACTACCGCAACGACAGCGTACAGTTCGAGCGAATCAAGCGACTTGCCGATCAGCGCAAGCCCCTCACCGCCGAACAGATCGCCCAGCGCCAGCAGCAGGCAGGACAAATCGATCAGCTCGATCCCCGCTCCGTAGCTCCCAGCCAGCAGATGCGTGCGCTCAATCACAATGCGTTCCAGATCGCCTATCCTGCGAACTGGAAAGTCTTTGGCGACGCCAATTCTCCGGTCACCATCGCTCCCGAAGCCGGAGTAGCTCAGAACGCTATCGCCTACGGCGTCATCATCAGCGGTTTCCGAGGCAGTGACCCGCAGGAAGGGCTGGAGCAAGCGACCAGCGAACTGGTTCAGTCCATGCAGCAGGCCAACCCTCAACTCCAGATCACTCGTCAGCCCCAGGGTCTGCAGATTTCTGGCGCGCCCGCCATCGCCGTCGACATGGTCGGTCCTTCGCCCATCGTTTCCGGCGGACGTCCCGTCGCCGAACGCGACATGCTGGTGACCCTCCCTCGCGGCGACGGAACCTTTATCTACATGATCTTCATCGCGCCGCGCGATCAATACCAGGAGTTTTCCGGCGCATATCAGGAGATGCTTCGCAGCTTCCAGTTGCGATAGGCTGTCCGTTCGGTGCCCCGCATCTGCCATCTTTTGGCAGATGTGGGCCTCCGCTCCCAAATGCGTTAGGCTATCCTCATGCGACTTCGGGCACTAACGGTTCTCGTCGTTTTGCTGGCCGTCTTAATCGCTTGCCGGTCGCAGCCATCCTCCGCCGCTGGAACCCGCCCGCAACAGAAAACTACCGATCGCGATCTCACCATCGACGAGTCTCGTGGCGGCCATACCCTGAAACGCCACGTCGGACGCACCGACGATCAACTTCGCGAGCGCCTCGATCACGAACGCAACATCTCCGCCGCTTCCACTTACACTGATCGCGCCACCGCCGAACGTGCCGTCGGCGCCGCCATCGCCAGCAACCAGCAAAAGATTCAGCGTTGGATGGAACGCGGAGAGCGCCGCCCGAACCTGGTGCTCGACTACAACGAGCCCAACGATTCCATCGGACGGGTGATGAACCGCGGTGCCCTCGGCTCCGTCCCCTGCGACCATTCCATCGTCGTTTTGCGTGCCGATGGCCGCAGCGACTACTTTGTCCTCACCAGCAACCCGGAGTGTAAGCCGTGACCAAACACAGACACCCCGAGTTCCCCCTCATCTCC
>DASTGW010000652.1:0-3426 GCA_035718705.1 Terriglobales bacterium
GAGTGGCCTGCATCACCATGCTCCTTCAATGCGGAAAGTTTTCATGTCGGCTTGCGGCTGCGATTCGAATTCTTCTACGTCGTCCACGCGGGCGGCACGGGGGCCTTCGTGCAACTTGGCGCGAAGAGAAAACAACTGTTCGCGTGTGCCTTGGGCCAGGACCTCGACCGAGCCATCGGACCGGTTACGCACCCATCCAGCGACTCCGACTTCGCGGGCGGCGTTCTCGACGAACCAGCGGAAGCCGACACCCTGGACGCGGCCGCGAACGCGGTAGGTCTTTGCCTCGACTCTTGTGTTCTCTAAAGCCATAAGTTAGCGGCAGGTAATTAGTTCTTAGTAGTTAGTATTTGGTCGTGAAGGTTTTGGTAGATCAGCAACAACGCTCTTCAACCAAATACTAAGAACTAATTACTAACAGCTACGCTCTCGATAAGTACGCGCCTTCGCTGGTGTCGACGCGGATCTTCTCGCCTTCGTTGATGAACGGCGGGACCTGCACGACGAGTCCGGTTTCGGTCTTTGCTGGTTTGGTGACGCTGGAAGCGGTGGCGGACTTCAGGCCGGGCTCGGTCTCGATCACGGTGAGCTCTACCGTCTGCGGCAATTCCACGCCGACGGGCTTTTCGTCGTAGAACTCGACTTTGATCTTGATGTTGGGGATGAGGTAATCGACGGCATCGCCGAGAATGTCGCGATTGAGCGGCAGTTGCTCGTAGTTCTCGGTGTTCATGAAGTAGTAGGTGTCGCCATCGTTGTAGAGATATTCCATCTCGGTCTCGTCGACGGTGATCTTCTCGATGGCGTCGCCGGAACGGAAGCGGTACTCGAACATGGCGCCGCTGCGCAGGTTGCGCAGCTTGGCCTGGATGAAGGCGCGCAGATTGCCCGGGGTGCGGTGTTCGACGCTGAACACGGCGTGAAGGTCGTTGTTGTGCTTGATGATCATGCCAGGACGCAACTGTGTGGCTGGAATCGCCATGAAAAAACTCTCCTATTAGCTAAGAAATCAGGACAGCGGGAATGTCGCTGTGGGAACTGCTCTGCCGGAACTGCACTGGCAAACATTTGATTTTACACGGGCAAGCGGCGAATTGGGAATCGTGAGCGGCGGCCGGATTTCGGGACAACACCCATCCGCAGGGGTCGTTCTAATCGCAGGAATAGGTCCAACCAAAAGTTCCGGAAATCCCCAATTCACCGAGGAGGCAGAGATGAAAGTTCGCGACGTAATGACTACGAACGTGGTGACGGCCATGCCAGAGACGACTTTGGAAGAAATCGCGATGATGATGAAAACCGAAGACACAGGTGCGATCCCGGTTGTTGATGAGGGAGAACTGATCGGCATCGTTACCGATCGTGACATCGTGGTGCGTTGTGTGGCCGAGGGTCGGGATCCCTCAGAGGTGTCCGCCGAAGACATCATCACGGAAGACGTCGAAGTTGTGGATCGTGACACCGACGCGGCGGAAGCACTGGAGATTATGGGTCGCCGCCAGATTCGTCGTCTTCCCGTAGTAGAGAACGGCGAACTGGTGGGTATGGTGTCACTCGGCGATCTGGCAGTGAAGCAAGGCGACGAACGAGATACGGGCGAAGCGCTGAAAGATGTGTCGCGAGGAGTCAAGCAAACCCGCCGGATGCCACAGACAAAAACTGAGAGGCGTGAAGAGTTGCCGGTACAGCATCACGACAGTCGGCAGGAGGAAAAGCAGGAAATTGCGGACCAAGACCTGAACAAAGAAACCCGTCGACCGAATAGGGTCGTGTCCATTCGTCCGGATGCCGATGCACTGCCGCGTGGGCAAAAGAAATCGTCCAAGCGGCGAGCGAGCTAAAATATCCCCTTCAGCGATTACTTCGGGAAAGTAGAGGTGACAAACGTGGGTAATAAAAGCGAGGGTAGCTATCAAAGTTCAGAACGTGGGCCGCAGATCGGCACGGCACTGACGTTCCTTTTCATCGGTCTCGGAATTGGCGCGTTGTCGGCCTTATTATTTGCCCCGCAGAGCGGGGAAAAGACGCGGCGGGTCCTGCGCCGGAAATATGAAGACGCGGTGGACTCGGTCGAAGACTGGGCCGAGCAGGCGGGCGACATGTGGGAAAAGGGCAGAGACTCTGTGTCGGACCTTCGTGACCGAGGAAGCGATTTTGCGCGGAAAGCGGCAGACCGCGTGGCCCCGGTCACCAAGGTGTTACGGCGCGATTAGTTCCATCTAGGACTTAGGGCTTGAGCGATTTCAAATAAGCCGTCACCGCCGCGGCATCTGCCTTGTTGAAACGAAACTGCGGCATCGGCGGGGCCGTCATCGTGCCGTTCGGGCGCTTGCCGGTCGTAAAGAAGGTGATGGCTTCTTCGTCGGTCCAGTTCAGTCCGGCGATCCCGGGAGCAGCTTCCATCCAGCCGGGAATTGGAACGGTAGGCTTGAACATCAGCACGGAGCCTTGCAGGGTCTTGCTCTTGATCGGCTGACCTTTGCGATCGAACGGCGTGTGACAATCGCCGCACATGCCGACGTTGTTCACCAGGTATTTGCCTCGGGCGAGAGTCGCCGCGGAAGTGGAACTGGCAGAGGCCTTCGAGCCAGCCGGCGTTTGCGCGATCGCAACACCAGCGACGGTTGCAAGAACGAATACTGCGCCAAGCACACGTTTACTCATCAACAACGTTTCTCCTAAGAAAGTTATGGGATGGATTGTTGGAGATAGTACACGGCGCGACTTGGGATGTGAACCCCTGGAATTTGGGACCCCGTGAGGCTTTGGATACACTAGACATAATGAGCACAGCCGCACCCACTCGCCCGCGCCGAGGAGCCCAGCCCAAACCCGATCTCAGCGTCAGTTTTGCCGGAGTGAAGTTGAAAAATCCGGTCATCGCCGCCAGCGGAACCTTCAGCTACGGCGTCGAATTCGAGGATGTCGTTCATCTCGATAAGTTGGGTGGCTTCGTCGTAAAGGGCCTCTCGCGGGAACCCATGCCGGGCAATCCACCGCCGCGCCTGTTTGAAACCGCCGCCGGCATGGTGAACTCGATTGGGCTGCAAAACATTGGCGTGGAAGCGTTCCTGCGCGACAAGCTGCCGCATCTGCGGAAGCTTCGTAACATCAATGTCTTCGCGAATGTCTTCGGCTACACGCGCGAAGACTACGAAGCCGTGATCCGCATGCTCAACGACGGCGAAGGCATCGCAGCCTACGAGTTGAACGTCAGTTGCCCGAACACCAAGCAAGGCGGAATCGCCTTCGGCACCGACGCCGGAATGCTGATGGAACTGGTCGCGCTGTGCAAGAGCGCGGCCAAACGCCCGCTGATCGTGAAGCTGTCGCCGAACGTGACCAGCATCGCGCAGATGGCGCGCGCAGCCGAAGAAGCTGGAGCGGATGCCGTTTCGCTGGTGAACACCTTCACCGCCATGGCCA
>DASTGW010000653.1:0-2710 GCA_035718705.1 Terriglobales bacterium
TCAGCCAGCCTTGATCGGCAAAACTGACGTACCGTCCGTCACCGACGACGATATGGTCCAGCACCCTGATTCCCAGCACCTCCCCTGCCGAAACCAATCGGGCCGTCAGGACGCGATCTTCTTGGCTGGGCGTTGGATCGCCGCTCGGATGGTTGTGCAGAAAAATCACGGCCGCGGCGGATTCTTTTACCGCCAGGGTAAAGACTTCGCGAGGATGCACGATGCTGAGCGTCAAGCTGCCTTCGGAAACGGTGGCGTCGCGCACGATGGCATGCTTCGCGTCTAACAGCACGACTTTGAAGATTTCATGGCGCAGGTCCCGCAAGGCCGGATGGTAATGCTCGAAGAGATCGCGGCTGGAGGAGATTTTCGTTCCTTTTGAAAGTGGCGATGCGAGCGCGCGTTTTCCGAGCTCCAGTGCGGCTTTCAATTGCGAAGCTTTGGCCGCCCCTACCCCGGGCACCGCGCACAGTTCATCGATGCCGCAGCGTGCCAATCCGGCAACACCGCCGAGGTGATCGAGAATGTCGATGCCGACTTGGACGGCGGACGATCGGCGCCGGCCAACTCGAAGAAGGATGGCCAGGAGCTGCGCATCGGTCAGTGCAACGGCTCCGTGCGCAAGGAGCCGTTCTCGCGGGCGTTCAGTTTCCGGCCATTGGGTGATGCCTTGCCCGGCTATCTTTCTACCCACCTGGTCCTCCCCGAACAAAAATATGACACGTTGAACGTTTTTGTACTAACGGAAGACCCCCTAAGGAGCCCCTGGTAACAAATACGTACCCCCTAAGATGTTGAAATTACGTAACGACAAAAATTGGTTCAGCTCTTGCTTTGGTACGCCCCCAGCTGTGCACGTCGCAACCAGGGAGGAATCGATGGAATGTCCGAAGTGCAAAGGGCTCATGATGCTCGAGCGGTTCTCCGACTTCTTTCTGATTTTCTATGCATGGAAGTGCATCAACTGCGGCGCGATCATCGATCGCACCATCTCCAACAATCGGCGGAAAAGCTTGGCGGCTCGCGATGCGCAGCCTGTCCAGCCGGTACAGCCATCAGTGGCGACTCGCTGACAATCCGCTCGCGATTCCGGACGCGAGCGTTGGGTTCTGCCGACCAACATACCTCATCAGCTGCTAAGGCCCTCTCGCCTCACCCTCACAGTCACGGTGCAGGATTATAATCAGCCTACTGCTCAGCGTCAAAATGGCACCAATTCACTCCTGAACTTCCCAATCACGCTAACCATTTTTGCTTCACGGACCCTGCCGGCCTTGATCATGCTCCGCTCAGCTTGACCCCTTCAAAAACGCTATGTTAGAGTCTGGCACTTCAGAAATGCCTCTCACCTGATCCTATGCGAGTCATCGCCGGTTCCCACCGAGGTCGACGCCTAAGTGGGCCACAAGGGACGTCGCTTCGTCCCACATCGGATAAGGTGCGTGAGGCGCTCTTCTCGATACTTGGAACTCGCATCCTCGGCGGCCGGTTTCTCGATCTCTATGCCGGAACGGGAGCCGTGGGAATAGAAGCGTTGAGCCGCGGAGCGGCGGTCGTGACCTTTGTCGAGTCGGACCCGAAAGCGGTGCAAGTCATGCGAAAAAATCTCACAACCTGCGGACTGCTCGAGCAGGCGGACCTGCGCGTCGGTCTGACACAAACGTTTTTACAGCGACGGCAGTGGTGGAACGGCCCCTATGACGTCCTATTCGCCGATCCCCCTTATGCGGTCAAAGAGGCTGTCGACCTGGTGCTGGGAAGTTGGGGAATCGGCCTGCTGGCAGAGGACGCCGTCATGGTGATCGAACAGGATGCCCGTGCGAAACTTCCAACCAGTACGGACCGGGCGACTTTGATTCGTCGTTATGATTATGGCGATACGGCGCTCTTCATGTACGGTCCATCTATGCAAGTCAGGTCAACCTCATGAAAATCGGCATCTATCCTGGCACATTCGATCCCATCACGCACGGCCACACGGACATCATCACGCGTAGCCTACGGGTATTTGATAAAGTGATGGTGGCCGTGGCACCGAACCCGTCCAAACATTCGCTCTTCACTTTGGGGGAACGGTTGGAGATGGTAAAGCTGGTGTTAAAAGATATTGGCCAGGTGGAAGTCGTCACGTTTGAGGGCTTGCTGGTCGACCATGTGCAGCGATCCGGCGCCCAAGCCATCATTCGCGGACTCCGGGCCATTTCGGATTTCGAACATGAATTTCAAATGGCGCTCATCAACCGCAAACTGGCCAAGCAGGTCGAGACAGTCTTCTTGATGTCAAGCGAGGAATATTCATACTTGTCCTCCACGATTATTAAGGACGTGGCGAACCACGGCGGCTCGCTGACGGCGTTTCTCCATCCAGAAGTCGCGCGCCGCCTGCAAGCTCGCATTCGGAGTCTCAAGTCATGAAACTCGCCACGCGCGTCAGTCGTATTGCTCCCTCGCCCACGCTGGCAATGGCCGCGACCGCCAAAGCCATGGCGGCGCAAGGCATCGATGTCATCGACTTTTCGACTGGTGAACCGGATTTCGATACACCGGAGCCGGTCAAGGCCGCGGCAGAAGCCGCCATTCGATCGGGATTTACCAAGTACACGCCGTCATCCGGCATCGACGAATTGCGTGGCGCGATCGTCGACAAGCTCAAGATCGAGCAGGGACTCCAGTATGAGAAATCCCAAGTACTTGTCTCTTGTGGTGCAAA
>DASTGW010000654.1:0-15869 GCA_035718705.1 Terriglobales bacterium
GGTGAAACCTAGGCACAGTTGGGCGATGACCAGAGACAACATCAGAATCGCCGGACGACGAACGGCCTCGATCTGGGAATAGACGGTCAGTGCCCGTATGGCTGTCCATGCCAGCACGAACGAGACGACGACTGCGTGTACCACGTGTGGCCACCAACTCAATCCGTGGTGACGGAACATCGCTCCCAAAATTAGTTGAACGTACAGCACAAAGATGGAGAGCAGGGTCAGGGTGAACAAACTGGGCTTACGCTGGTCGAACTCTACCCGCGGCTGTTCCTCGATCCACTTCTGTCCAGTGAACAACGCCATCGCCACGGCAATGCAGAAAAACGTTTGCGCTAGAGCGGCGTGGGCGGAGGACACGGCCGGAGGCAGATAGAACAATACCGTGATGCCGCCGAGAACACCCTGCGCGACGACGGTTCCGAGTGCGGCAAAGCCCAGAACTCTCATCCAGCGCCGCTTTTCCACTCTCCAGGTCCAGACCGCCAGGACAATCGTGAGCAGGCCCGCGACCTGCGCGATCATGCGATGGGTATGCTCAAACTTTACCCCGCCTACGAGTTTCGGAATTTTGTACCAGGAGCCGAACGATGTCGGCCAATCCGGCACGGAGAGTCCGGCATCGTTGCTGGTGACCAGCGCGCCCGCAATGATCACCAGGAAGGTCGCGAAGGCCGTGAACAGGGCGTAGTAGTGATGCGCCTTATTGTACGGAGTGGTTAACGACGAACGCAGAAGCCTGCTCCTTGTCGGTTTCGGCCGATCCCGGTGCTCCGGGGCCAACCGGATATCTTATCACTAAGGCCATGTGATTTCCGTCACTTAGATGTAGGTTGCTGAAATCGGTCGCGACCCAAAACGGGAATCGCGCTAATGTGCCTGGAAGGTGAAGTCCGCGGTCTTCGATTCCTTCGGTCCGACAGTGATTTTCACGTCCTGTTCCCCCAGTTTTTCATGCACCGCAGCGAGGGTGTATTCGCCCGGGGGAAGGCCTTTGATCTCGAATTTGCCGTCGGAACCCGATACGGCAAAGAACGGGTTGCTGACCACATTCAGGTACATGCGCATCCAGGGATGCTGGTTGCACTTGATGGGAATCATCACTTCCGGCTTGTTGAAGGTCTTCTCGATCGGTTCGGCCTTCGGCAACTGCGACTCATTCCACTGCTTACTCGCGGCTGGCATCGGGTGGATGTTGTGCGTTGTGTCGTCGGCGTTGACGATCTCGACGATCTGATTCACTTGTGCAGCCGCAACATGGGGTTCGTAGCGGCAGCCTTTTTGAGTGATGACAACGGGCTTTGGCGGCGGTGGTACGAGGACGTCATAGATCAATCCGGTTTTCACATACACGAACACATTCGCGAGGTCGCCGTTGTTGACCACCAGCGATTCGTCGAAGGCTGGCTGCGTGCCACAGGCGGGGTCCTGCGCCATGTCGATCTGGGCTGGTTTGGGTACCGGCCCGTTGAACTTTACGGTGCCAGAGATACTGCCAACATCGGCGGAATTGTATTCAACCGGCTTTTTGAGCGTGACTTCCGGAGTGTTGTCAGCCTTCTTAGAATTGCACGACACAAATAGAGCAGAGAGTAGAACTACCACGATCCACGATTTCATTCGAAGCATGACAGGTCGATTGTAATCGTTCAGGGCAACACAGCCATGCCGGCGTAGCCAACTACAGCATCTCTATCACCGGACACATCCCCCGAAGTCGCATACCTGATGAGCTGAGCCGACTTCGCACCCAACGCATTTGTGGCGGTCAGCATCGCGACCGTGGGCCCATAGCCACACATGGTGATGTGCTCGCGCGTAACGGCGTCATGGAGTCCGGCAGGGTCAAGCGCGAGAACGCGGTCTATGGCTTTGCGATCCTTTACTCGGGTGGCGGAGTCGCTCTCGTAATGATTCATGTCACTCGAGGCAATGATCATCACTGGTTCCGATTGTGCTTGGACAACGCGTGCCATGGCCTCGCCGAGCTTTGTCAATGTATCGAACCGGCTCGTTCCGACCGTGATCGGCACAAAAGTGAACTTGGGCAAGAGCGCCTGCAGGAAGGGAATCTGCACTTCGAGCGCGTGTTCGTGACGCTGCGAATCGATATCGTCTTCCAGCAGCGGCATTTCTTTCTCGAGCGCCTTGGCGAGCTCGTCGTCGATCGTTACTTCGCCGAGCGGAGTGAGCCAGTTGCCCTCGCTCATGGTCGCTAACGGCGCGCCATAGCCAGTGTGATTGGGACAAAGAATGATAAAGCGCGAGGGAAGATTGAGTCGTCCGAAAACGGCTCCGGCGACGTGCCCGGAGTACATATAGCCGGCGTGGGGAACGACGCAGCCAAGTGCGCTTAGCTTCTCACCTTGAACGTTCGTGTAGGAGCGGATCGCGCGAAGAAGAGTCTCCGCGCTTCCGGGATAGAACTGACCGGCCACAGCTGGCATTCGAACAAAGGTCGCCATCGGTCACGCTCCGGCGCATGCGCGCATGACTATTATGATCCGATTCCAAGTCGGTGGTCAGGCACTCATTGATACTAATTGTTCCCGCAGTGCCGAAAAGAGCCGGGCGGCCTGCTCCAGCGTGAGGGCTTCAGCACGCACATCCGATTTCAAACCAGCAGCTTTCATGCTTGGGGTGAGTTGCTCGCCGGAATAGCTCGATTTCAGGTTGTTGACGAGGGTTTTACGCTTTTGCCCGAAAGAGAGCTTCAGAAAATCAATGAACTCCTTTTCAGGCACGCCAAGGTCCTCGAACCTGGGGGCGGTCTCGAAGCGCAGCACCATCGAGTGCACTTTTGGCGGGGGATTGAATGCTCCGGGCGGGAGGGTCATGATCTTCTCCACCCTGGTGTAAAGCTGCGAAGTTGCGGAGAGCAAGCCGTAGTCGCTTGTACCCGGCTTGGCGAGAATTCGATCAGCAACTTCCTTCTGCATCATCAGCACGAAACGGTCGAAGTGTTGATGGCAATCAAAAAGCTTCAACAGAATGTCGGACGTGATGTAGTAGGGAATATTTCCGACGACGCGGGCGGTTTTCACCGGGCTGCCGGGTGTGCGATCGGTGAGCAGGCCGGGCTTGTGTCCAAGCAGAGTAGGTATTTCTGTGCGCAGGAAGTCGCCTTCCACCACTTCCAGGTTGGGGAAGCGCGTGTACTTCAGGCGCATCTGCGCGGCGAGGACGTGGTCCAATTCGATGGCGATCAGGCGGCCCGCCTTCTGCATCAGAATTTCCGTGAGAGCGGCGCGGCCAGGACCGATTTCGATAACCGTCTGTTGGGAGATGTCCCCCAGCGCTTCGACGATGGCCTGAGCGGCGTCAGAATCGGCCAGGAAGTGCTGACCGAGTTTTGGCTTTCGGGCAGGGCCAGCCACAGCAGAGCGGCTTCTCTGCGGAACGGCAGCTTTGGCGCGGGCATTGACCCTCGTTTCCTTTGGCATTTAGACTCCCTCTCGCACCGTCTTGGGCCGCGTTTGTTTTCGCGTGCCGGGGATCGGATTTCTTTCATCGGTCAAGGTAGAAAGGCTATCCTCGATGCACATTGTGTTTGCGGCATCCGAGTGTGTTCCTTTCGCGAAGACTGGCGGCCTGGCCGACGTGGTTGGCTCCTTGCCGCCGGAATTAGCGAAACTGGGACACCAGCTCACCGTTTTCCTGCCGCGTTACAAACAAGCCAAGCTCCCGCCCGACGCCAAGACTGTAATCCCCAGCCTGACCGTACCTTTCGACGATAAATATCGCTTCTGTTCCGTGGTCGACGGTGGTTCCCACTCTGGTGTGCAATTTTACTTCATCGACTATCCTCCGTTCTTCGACCGCGAAGCTTTGTACGGAACTTCGCTGGGGGATTACCGCGACAATGCGGAACGATTCGCACTTTATTGCCGGGCCGTGCTGGAAGCGTCAAAGATCATCGGAGTACCCGATATCTTCCATTGCCATGACTGGCAGGCGGCCCTGATCCCCATCCTTTTGCGCAGCGTGTATGACGAAGATCCGGTCTTTCAGAAAGCGGTTTCGGTTTTCACAATACATAACATGGGATACCAGGGAGTATTCCCGGCAGACACTCTGCCATTGCTCTTTTTACCCTGGGACCTGCTCACGATTGGAAAGCTCGAGTTTTACGGGAAGGTGAACTTCCTGAAGGGCGCGATCGTTTTCGCGGACTACGTCACCACGGTAAGCCGCAAGTATGCACAGGAGATCCAGACCGCCGAGTACGGCTTCGGTCTGGAAGGGGTGTTGAAGGCACGGACTTCGACTGTGACTGGGATTTTGAATGGCGTCGATTACGGGGAGTGGAATCCGGAGTCGGACCAGCGCATTGTTGCGAACTATTCAATCGACAACATGACGGGGAAGGAAGCCTGTCGCGCTGACCTGCTCCAGCAATTCGGGATCAACCAAGGCGATAAGAAGGTTCCGGTCATCGGGATCGTTTCGCGCTTCGCATCGCAGAAGGGATTCGACCTCATCTCGCAAGTGGCGGATCGCTTTGCGTCGGAGGAGATGATCCTGACGGTACTCGGAACCGGCGACAAGGATTACGAAGATCTGCTGCGCCGTTTGAACCGGATGTTCCCGCAGAAGATTGCAGTCAAGATCGCCTACGACAACACGTTAGCGCACAAAGTTGAAGCAGGGGCTGATATGTTCCTGATGCCGTCCCACTACGAGCCGTGCGGCCTGAACCAGATCTACAGCATGCGTTATGGAACCGTTCCCATTGTTCGCGCCACCGGCGGACTCGACGACACCGTCGAGCAGTGGGATCCGCGAACTGGTAAGGGCACGGGTTTCAAGTTCGCCGAATACTCCGGCGACGCCATGATGGGCGCAATCCACAACGCGATCGTTGCCTACAAAGATCAGGAGAGCTGGAAGAAGTTGGTGCGCAACGGCATGTCGCGCGAGTTCAGCTGGCGGCAATCAGCGAGAGAGTATTTGAAGGTGTACGACCGAGCGTTGCAGGCGAAAACGCCGGTAGCGGTGTAAAGGAAAAGGGACTGCCGCAGCAGTCCCCTTCTAGATCAATTGTTTTAAGCGCGGTGAACGGCGTCTTCCAGGCGCTCGTAGCTCTCCAGCACGGCGGCCACGCCGAAACGCTTGCCTGATTCCATCTTCTCTACACGCAGTACACGGGCCTTGCAGCGCACCCAGGTATCTTCGGCAGGGGAATCGCTCTGCGGCATGGGGAACACCAGTTCCAACTCCGAGCCTTCCGCTACACGATTGCTCAGGTACATGAAGACGCCGCGCTGGCTGACGTCGCGGGTATGACCTTCCAGTTCTTCCACCGTTCCGTTGTGCCGCTTCTTAACGGAAACGGGAACTGTTTTGGGGATGCGCTTGTCGCGCCGCAACTCCTCTTTTGCCTTGCTTCCCATTCGATCTCCAGTGATTTCGCGGGTGTCAGCTTATGCGAAGAGTCAGCCTTTCGCAACCATCAGCTACGCTGATTTTCGACCTAGGAGGCCGTTTTTGACCCGCGGTTTCGATTTGAGAAGTACAGGAAAACCGGGATTCCAGCCAGGATTACCGCGGTTGCGACCAGCGAGTTAACCATCTTCTGCGAGAAGGTCTGGATCACAATCGCCAGCGACGCAACGATGAACAGCGCTGGAACCACGGGATATCCCCACGTCTTATAGGGACGCTCGGCGTCAGGCTCGCGCTTGCGGAAGATAAACACCGACGCGCAGGCGAGCATGTAGAAGATCCATTCGGGGTAGAGGGCCAGCGAGAACAGCTGCTGGAAGTTGCCGCCCAGGATGACTAGCAATGCTCCCAGGATGGCCTGCACGACGATCGCGTTAGAAGGTGTACGGAACCGCGGATGAACTTTCGCCAGGAAGTTGAAGAAGTATCCGTCGCGCGAAAGCGCGAAAGGAATGCGGGCACCAGTCATCGAACTGCCGTTCAGCGTGACAAGCATCGACAGCGCCATGCCAGCGGAGACAAGGCCGGCTCCGATGGTCCCCCAGGCAATCAGCATGGCCTGTGACGCCGGACGCGGTGAGTGCGCGATGGCATCTGCGGGCATCACGTACTGGACGGCCGCGTTCACGCCCATGTAGAGGATGCCAACCAGCGCCACGCCAACGATCAGAGCGATCGGCAGGCTCTTCTGCGGATTGCGGATTTCGCTGGAGACGTTAGTCACCATGTTCCAGCCGTCGTAAGCCCACAGCGCGGCGATGAGCGCGGTCATGAATCCGCTGAAGCCGCCGAGCGCCGCCGGATAATTCGTCTTCAGATTACTCCAGCTTCCACCCGAATACAGGAAGCCGCCGAAGATGATGGCCGCAATCATCACCACTTTGAGAATGGTGAAGAACAGTTGGAATTCTCCTGCCTTCTTCACGCCGAGGTAGTTCAGGAATGCAATGGCCGCAATGGCACCCACCGCGACGAGATGACCTTTCGTGATGGTGATAGGCGATGTGATGAACGGCTGCGTCAAAAATGACAGCGGCCCGAACGTTCCGAGAATGCGAACGAAGCCGGTAACTATCGTGGCAATCGATGCCGGCTTGGCGATAAGGAAGTACGTCCATCCATAGAGAAATCCGCCGAGCGGCCCATAGCCGTCCCGCACATAGACATACTCTCCACCGGCCTGCGGCTTCATAGCCCCGAGTTCGGCATAGGTGAGTGCGCCAAAGAACGAGAGCAGTCCGCCGACAATCCACGCCAGGTAAACCAGCCCCGACGACCCGACAGCCTGCATCATCTCCGACGGCACCAGGAAGATGCCGCTGCCGATGATGGTGCCCACGACAATCGCCGCGGCGTGGCTGACCTTAAGGTCGCGCGCGAGATCAAGCGCGTTAGTGGACGGTGACTTGGCGACGGCTTCAGGCATTGGCCCGCACCCTCTCCGATTCAGATTTGTCTGACGCTGAACTGCCACCGAGTACTGCGCTTGCGATCAACCCGATGAGGAAGGTCACAATGGATCCAATCATCACGTACCACGTAAACGGAATCTTGGTGAAACGCCAGATATAGATGTTGAGGAAGAATCCCACAAACAATCCCACCATGGCGCCGCGCTCCGTCGTCTTCTTAGTCAGCACCCCCAGCAAGAACACTCCCAGCAGCGCACCATAAGCCACCGACGCGATAGCCAGCCCCACTTCCACCACTACCTTGATGTTCCGCGACAGGATGGCCAGCGCAAACAGCACCAATGCCCAGAACAAGGTTGAGACGCGCGAGAGCTTCATGCGCTTGGCTTCGCTGGTCTCCGGATGGCGTCGAACATAGAAGTCCACGATCGAACTGGAGGACAACGAATTTAGTGCCGCACTCAGGTTCGACATGGCCGCCGCGAGTATCGCAGCGATCAGCAGTCCCGACACCCCATGTGGCATGTGCTGCACGATGAAAGTTGGGAAGATCTCGTCAAACGATGTGAACTGCGTTCCGGCAGCGCTCGTGTGGTAATAAGCGAACAGCAAAACGCCAACCAGCAGGAAGAACGTGAACTGAACCAGCACGGCGAATCCGCTGGTGACGAGCGCCAGCTTCGACTGCGCTTCCGAACGAGCCGCCAGAAGTCGCTGCACGATCAACTGATCGGTACCGTGACTCGCGGTCGTCAGGAACGCTCCGCCAATCAGGCCCGCCCAGAACGTGTACACCTTCATGAAATCGGGCGTAAAGTCGAACACGCGGAACTTGTTGCCCGCTTCCGCCATTTGCGTGACGGTGTCCCAGCCTCCCGGGACCAGGTGCAGAAGGGTCACGAAGCCCACGATCGTTCCGCCCACGTAGATGAACATCTGCACCACGTCGGTCCAGATGACGGCCGTCATGCCGCCTTCAAACGTGTAAATCAGCGTCAGCACTGTAACGATTCCGACTGCGATGACGTCGCGCGTAAAGTCATTGAATCCCGAAAGCGCCGGACCCAGCGTGATACGCACGACGATGGCCACGGCGAAGATGCGCACGCCTTCCGCTGCCGCGCGAGTGATCAGGAAGAGCGAAGCCGTAAGCGACCGGAGCTTCTGTCCGAAGCGGCGCTCCATCAACTGATACGCGGTAAAGAGGTCGCCACGAAAATAATGCGGGATGAACAGCACGCTGATGATGATGCGGCCCACCACGTACCCCATCACAACTTGCAGAAACGTCAGGTCGCCGCGGTACGCCACGCCCGGAATGCTGATGATGGTGAGGGTGCTGGTTTCGGCGGCAACGATCGAGAGCATGATCGCCCACCAGGGGATGTTGCGGTCAGCGAGAAAGTAATCTTTGAGCGAGCGCTCTTTCTTCCGAAACTTGAGACCGAAGAGCGTGATTCCGACGAGATAAACTGCGATGATGGCGAGGTCAAGCGCATTCAAGCCCATGTGAATTGGAGGGCAGGTTAGCCCATCGCTGTGGCGGGTGTCCAGCAGATGAGGCCACGGGGCGCTCGGATCGCCACGGTGTATGTCCCCTTAGGCGTAGGCGAACTGTGCCTGAGGTGTGGTAAAAATAGCGAGCAATGCCCCTTTATCTTGGGATCGACGGCGGAGGCACGAAAACCACGTGCGCCGTCGGAGACGACATGTCGGTGCTCGCCGTCGCCAGCGGTCCGGGCAGCAACGTAATCCGCCTCGGTGAAGCACAGGCCCGCGCTGGGCTGCATGCCGCCATTTCCAAGGCCTGTTGCGACGCCGGAGTCAGTCCCTTACGAGTCCAGTCCGTGTGTGTCGGTGCGGCTGGGGCTACCAGCGCCGATATAAACGCTACCGTTAAAAACTGGGTTCGCCAGGTGCTTCCGAACGCGGAAGTTACTGTCGTTGGCGATATGGTGATCGCCATGGAGGCAACACTACATGGCCATCCTGGCGTCATCGTCATCTCCGGAACCGGATCCATCTGCTACGGGCGCAACGAACGCGCGCAGACCGCCCGTGCCGGAGGCTGGGGATTCCAGGTCTCCGACGAAGGCTCCGGTCAGTGGATTGGCCGCACTGCCGTTTCTGATTCGCTTCGCGCCATGGACTCCGCGCGTGAAACCATTCTCATGGCGCGCATTCTGCAGCAATGGCAACTGAGTTCGCCGGAAGAACTAGTGAAGCACGCAAATTCTTCGCCCGCTCCCAACTTCGCCGAACTGTTCCCGGCGGTGCAGCAGGCTGCCGACGTCCGTGATCCCCTGGCAGGCGAAGTTCTGGCGCGTGCAGGGGCAGAGCTTTCTCAACTCGCCTTGATCGTGCTTCATCGACTTTGGCAGCCGAATGAGACGGTGCGCATCGGCATTGCCGGCGGCGTACTGGCGCATTCTTCCCAGGTTCGAAGGGCGTTCTACAACTCGATGCGGGCGGCATGGCCGCGTGTGGCCGTGTGCTTTCAGATTTCCGAACCGGTAGTCGGGGCGCTGTGGATGGCGCGACAATCGGCACTGGCGGTCAAGGCGCGTTGACATGGACTCGGCTGCCCATCGCTCCTCGGAAAAGCAGATCGAAACTCTCGAGCGCCTGATCCATAGCCATTCCGAACCGGACCTCCTCGCCGCAGCAGAGAATCCCAATCTTACCGAGGACCTGGCGCGCGCTATGCTCTCGCGCCGCGATCTTCCGCCTGCGGTTCTGCAGGAACTTGCAAAGAATTCAGCGGTCCTAAAGCAGCGACCCGTTATCGTGGGTCTGGTGGCACATCCGCGTACGCCACGATTCGTTTCGCTGCCTTTAGCGCGCAGCCTGTTCCCATTTGAGTTGATGCAAGTCGCGATGTCGCCCGCCGTCGCCGCGGACTTGAAGATCGCTATCGAGCAGATGATCCTCGACAAACTCGATAAGCTGTCCTTGGGAGAGCGTTTAACGCTTGCATTGCGGGGGCCGACTCGTATCGCCGAGCGTCTTCTGCTCGACCCCGAACAGCGGGTCGTTGAGACGGCCCTTCAGAATCCGCACCTCACCGAAGCCTGTATTGTGCGGACACTCATGCGGGAAGCCGAGCACTTCAATTTCGTGGAGCTAATCGCAAATCACCCGAAGTGGTCGCTGCGCATCGATGTGCGCTGTGCGTTGCTGCGCAACCCGAAGACGCCGATGTCAGTGGCTTTGCATTTCGCGCAGACGCTACCGGCTGACGTAGCGCGAGATGCGCTGTTTCACTCCAACTTGCCCGCGAGCGTGAAAACCTATCTGATGGCGGAAATCCAGCGCCGCCAGCGCTAAACCGCCGCGAGGACCTGATTGAAATACGCCGGATACTTCCTTGTGAACGGTTTCTTCTCTTTGTAGGAGCGCGCGAGTTCCATGTAGATGCCGAGATCGCGGTCCAGATCGGACTGCGTGCCGTCGAAGTAGAAGTTGCGGATTGGAATCCCACCGAAGTCTTTGCTCAGCTTCGGATAGATCGCCTCGCTCACGATCCCGTTCATGCAGGTGAAGGGACTGATGTCGATGATGCCGTCAGCGCCATTCTTCGCCAACCACGCTGCTTTCCCAATGCTGAGCACCATCTCACCAAGTGCGCCCGAAGCCGGAAGATAGGGCCACGCCAACTCCAGTACCTCGTCCACTGGTGGCTCTTCGTATCCAATGAAGTCCTCGTGAAAGGGCTTGGCCAGTGCGTGCTCGTCGGAGTGCTGCACGTGTGCGCGAATCTTCTCCTTGAGCATGTCGAGCGAAATACCCTTGCCGATGAGTTTGAGCTTACGTACGACCTCGGTATTGGTGTAACTGATCCACTCGGCGATGTCACTCAAACGTGCTTCGGCGCCATATTCCTCCAGCTTCCGCACCAGGTCGTCGTTGCTGAAGTTGTTCAGCCGGCAGAAAATCTCCCCGACCACGCCAATCAGCACATTCTCCTTTGTGTAGCGCGCCGAAACGAGCCGGAAGCGTTCGCGGCTGCGGATCATCCCTTCAACCAGGGACTCTAACTGGCACTTGGGATCTCCGCACATCGTCTCTATCGTTCGCGACAGATCCTCGATCGACGACCAGAAAGCCTTGTCGGCCATGCCCGGCGAGTCCTCGTAGGGACGCGTCTTCAGCAGGGCTTTGCGCAGGATGTCTGCCATGACCAAGGCGCGCCACGCGGCGCGAACGAATACGCCACCGAACTCACCGAACTCGGCATAGCCGTTCTTGCTGGTGGGAGAAATGACCTGCACCGACGTGTGCCCTGCGTCCTGGAGAATCTTTCGCAAATAAGGCGCGTACTGTCCAAAGCGGCAGGGCCCCTCGGCCGTCGCCATGAAGAACACGGTCTTCGCAGGATCGTTGCCGGGCTGCTGCAGGATGCGCGCAAAATCACCGACGGTTATCTTCGCCGGATAGCACTCATCGCCGTTGGTGAATTTCGCCCCAAGTTCCAAAGTCCGGTCGGTAGAAGCCGGCGTGGGATGAGCTTCAATTCCCAGCCAGCGAAACACGGCCGTGAATAACTGCACGCTGCCCTCGGCCATAGCGGGAACGTAAACCACTTTGCCGGCAAGCGGATTGTCGTGTTTTATCCTGCAACTGGTGTGCTGATGGCCGAAGGGCATCGCAAGAATCCTTTGCTGTCGAGATAGGCTTCGCAACGGGTAATGAACCCGGCGTCATTGCTGTGACCGTCAAATTGCAGGACGAGCCCTGGTTTTCCGGCAGCGTCATCCACGAACGACTTGATGTAAGAATCTGGTCCGCACTTGAAGTTCGAAATGAACACCAGGTGCAGGTTGGGATTGCGTCTGGCGATCCGCGCAGCAGCCAGAATGCGTCGCCCCGAATTCCAATACATGTTGTCGTTGATCTCGAGGATGTCTTCCTCTTCAAGCGGCAGGAAGTCGAGCGGGACCACGTTGACACCGTATTGCTGGCGCAGCTTCCGTGGGATGTCGCAGTTCACGCTGCGGTCATAGATGTTGTATGGACGCCCCACCAGGATGAGCGCAGGTTCCTCGCTCTGGGAAAGCAGGCGTAGCGCGTTCGCGCCCGCCGAAAGCAACGCCTTCGAGAAGTCGGCCTGTGCCACATAAGCGGCATTCGCGGCTCGGTCGCTGTCCTTCTTCCTCGTCCCAAACATCTGCTTTGCGTATTCCGCGAGTTCTTTCCTCACGTGCTCGGGACCGAGTTTGAAGTGGACCGTGGGCGCCAGGATCTTCTCACTCACCGGTTGTATCTGCGAAGTCGACCGCACCACGACGGGCAGCGTCTGGTTCCACGGACAGAGGAATGACTCCGAGTCATCGTGAGGCGATTCCTGGTTTACCGCGTTTGGAACCAGGACGTAGTCGACCTTCTTGTCGAGCAGGTGCTGCACATGCCCGTGCGCCACCTTCACTGGGAAGCATGGCTGCGCAACGGCCAGTTCGTCGCCTGAGGTTGAGATCTTGCGATCGGTCTGAGGTGAGGTGACGATGTCGAAACCGAGCTCCTGGAAGTAGGCGCACCAGAAAGGGAAGCGATCGAAGAAGAACATGGTGCGCGGGATGCCAATGGTCTTTCTGCCGCCGCGCGGAGGGCGCAATACCTCTTCGAGCATCTTGTCGCGGAACTCCACCAGGTCCGGAATCACCGGAACGCGATCGGTGCGCGCCCGCTTGCGGAACTTGTCCGAACACTTGTCGCCCCAGTAGCTCTTGTTGCCTTCGATCTTGAATTCCTTGATGTCGCAGAAATTCGAGCACGCCTGGCAAACAAATTCGCGCGTGGTGAAGTCGACTTTATCCAGATCGTAGCCGCGGAACTTGCTCGGCTTCTGGGAAGTTGCCATGCGATCGCGTGCGATAAGCGCCATGCCGATCGCACCGATCACTCCGTTGTGAGGCGGCACGATAATCTGCTGCCCGAGGATCTGCGAGAACGCCGCAGCCACAGCATCGTTGTATGCCGTTCCACCCTGGAAGAAGATAACTTTGCCGATCTTGCGACCACGCACCACACGATTGAGGTAATTCAGCGCGACCGAGTAGGCCAAGCCTGCAGCAAGATCTCCAACCTCGGCGCCCTTCAGCAGCAGGCTGGTTACGTCGCGCTCCATGAAGACCGTGCAGCGCTCACCCAGCCTGGCGGGATTCTTTGAGGCGAGCGCCAGGTCTGCGAATTCACCCTTGATCGAGATGCCTAGCTTCTCCGCTTGCTCTTCGAGGAACGATCCGGTTCCCGCGGCGCAGGCTTCGTTCATGGTGAAGTCTACGACGACTCCTTTATCGAGCCGGATGAACTTCGAGTCCTGGCCGCCGATTTCGAAGATCGTGTCCACGGACTCCATGTCGAGCATCTGGCACACGTGCGCGGAGCCCGTCTTGTGGGCGGTGATCTCGTCGTTTACCGTATCTGCTCCGATGAGCTCACCGATCAACTCTCGTCCCGATCCCGTCGTACCTACACCGCGGATGTGGAGTCGGTCCGCGACCAGTTCTTCGATTTCGCGTAATCCTTTTTGCACGACCTCAATTGGCCGTCCCTGCGTTCGGAGATAGATCTCGTGCAGCAGGTTTCCGTGCTCATCGATGACAACGAGGTTCGTACTGACAGAGCCAATGTCGATGCCGAGATAGGCAGGAACCTTTGTCCCCGGCGGTGGCAGCGGCGGATCCTGTACTTGATCTCGCAGCAGTGTGACCTTTTCCATGGAAAGCGGCTCGCTGCAGGCGAACTGTTGCTTGCCGGTGTGCTGCTTCAGCTGATGGATGCGTTTGAAACTGCGCTTCCGCCACTCTTCGGCCTCGAACATGGCCGCGCCCAGAGCGCCCATCCATACATGCAGTTTGGGAACGTGAAATTGCTCGTTCGGGAGTTTGAATGCCTCTCGGATGGCGTTCTTAACCGCCTCGTTCTGGGCGACGCCACCGATAAACGCCACTGGCGCATGCACCTGCCGGCCCTTCACGATCGACGACTTGAAATTTCGCGCCACCGCCTCGCACAATCCGCGCAGGATCTGGTCGGTTGTATATCCCTTCTGCTGCGCGTGGATCATGTCCGATTTCGCGAACACCGAACACCGGCCCGCCACGCGGGCAGCACACGATGCCTCACACGCCACAGGACCAACTTCATCGACCTTATATAGGAGCCTCGTCGCCTGCTGGTCGATGAACGATCCTGTTCCTGCCGCACAATCACCACTTGTCGAGTAGTCCACGATGCCGAGGTAGCGCGATTCGTTCGTCGGTTCCAGAAGGATGTATTTCGACGACTCGCCGCCCATCTCGAAAACCGTCCGCACCTCCGGGTAGAAGACTCGCACTCCCTTCGTGACCGAGCGAAACTCGTTCTCGAAGTAGATCCCGAGGATCTTCGCGATCAGCTGGCTGCCGGAACCCGTGACCCGAATGCCTTCCACACTCTCCTCGGGAACATGCTCGTATAGTTCCTTCAGTAAATCGAACGTGGACTGAATCGGACTTCCCTGGATGCGCCGGTACTTCGAAAGCACCAGGGGACGTCCGGCGAAACTGCTCTCCGAAGGAAAAGCGGCAGGGAAGAATTCGCGATTCGAAGTGATCAGCGAAAGAAAGGCCGGGCCGTCTTCAGGCGACCCCATCGCCGCGAGTTTCAGGCTCACAGCGCCTATGTCTAATCCGATATTGATGCTCATGGGCTCTATCGGATTTAACGGGCATATGTCTTATGGGTCTGTGATTTAGCGCACCAGCGGGTGTGAGCACGCGAATGTGAATCCGCTGTAGAGCAGTTGAATGGTGTCTGGCTCACACTGAACGGCGCAGTTTCGCGGCTGAACCGAAACTGTCCTGCTACGACACTTTCGAAGATTTATTTCCAGACACCATCGGACCCGCAAAGGTCTCACCAGTTGCGCATCGACCCTTCATCCTCTTATCCTTGCCGCGCGAATCAGGAGCTCTCATTCATGTTCCGCCTCACGCGAAATCTCATAGCGGTATCCTGTTTCACATTTTCCATGATCTCCCTCGCTCAGCAGCCATCCACGCTGCCCAGTGAGACCCCTTCCACGTTCAAGCCGGCCACCGACAGCTTCGACTACACCAAGCGCGACGTGATGATCCCCATGCGCGACGGCGTGAAGCTGCATACCGTGATCCTGGTTCCGAAAGGTGCGAAGCACGCGCCGATCCTCCTGACCCGCACGCCATACGACGCCTCGAAGCTCACCGACCACGCCGAAAGCTCCCACCTTGGTCCGATCCTCGCCGGCTATGACAACCCGATGGACGTGATCGTAGAAGACGGCTACATCCGTGTTGTTCAGGACATTCGCGGCAAGTACGGCTCCGAAGGCGACTACGTCACGACGCGCCCTCTGCGTGGACCGTTGAACCCCACCCAGGTCGATCACTCCACCGATACCTACGACACCATCGACTGGCTGGTGAAGAACATCCCCGAGACCAACGGCAAAGTCGGCGTGCTCGGTATTTCGTACGATGGTTTCACCACCCTGATGGCAATGTTCCATCCTCATCCTGCACTGAAAGCCGTCGTTCCCATGAACCCCATGGTCGACGGCTGGATGGGCGACGACTGGTTTCACAACGGCGCCTTCCGCCAAACCAACCTCGCCTACATCTACGATCAGGAAATGACGCGCAAGAGCGACGAGAAATGGTGGGTGAGTCATTACGACGAGTACGACGAAGAGCTCGCCGCCGGTTCCGCCGGAGAAGAGGCGCGTTCCCATGGCCTGGAGCAAGCCGGCTTCTGGCCGAAGATCCTCGCGCATCCTGCCTATGATTCCTTCTGGCAGGACCAGGCGATGGACAAGCTTCTTGCCAAAGAGCCACTCACCGTTCCGACCCTTCTCGTCGGTGGATTATGGGATCAGGAAGACATTTACGGCGCCCCCACTGTCTACAAGGTGCTCGCGCCCAAAGATCCGAACCACGAGAAATTCTTCTTCGCGCTCGGTCCCTGGAGCCACGGCCAGCAGATCCGTGA
>DASTGW010000655.1:0-3228 GCA_035718705.1 Terriglobales bacterium
GCCGCTTTTTACTTCTCGCACCCGCTTCACAGCTTCGACTGCTAGCCGCTCCAACTCCCTGATGCTGAGATCCCGCTCCCGCAACTGGACGAAATCCACTCCCGCCTGCGCCGCTTCCGCGATCTTGCGCAACAAAGGCTCGGTTCCCCCGAGTTGCCTCCGCTCGGTGATGTAGTAAAGGACCACCAATTCAGTCTAGCAGCGGGACACCGTGGCCTAAATCCGCATCGAAGAACAGGTGACACTCGCTGTCCAGGTCGTGTGGCTCTTCGTCTTGGCGGTCCCTATCGCCTGCGTTGCCTGGACCATCACGCACGAAGAAGTCTTCCGTGAGCCCCGCGAGTATTGCCAGCGCTGCAGCCAGGAGTCTCCCTCTCTCCTGAAGCGAAAGTTCTTCTACCTCTTCACCTGTGAATACTGCTTCAGCCATTACGTCACCGCCTTCTTCCTGATCCTCACCGGATACAAACTCCTGCTGCCCGATTGGCGCGGTTACCTCCTCGCCTTCTTCGCGCTAGTGTGGATCGCCAATCAGTACATGACGATCTTCGCCAACATTCGCGTCGATCTGAAGGTCGAACGTTTCAAAGCTAAGAAAGTCGAGAAAGAAGTTGAGCAGAAAGAGCGCGAGCTGGAGCAGACCCAGCCTGTCATGAATCGACCCGCCGCCTAATCCAGGAACCCAATCCACATTATTTCGTGCGAAGATTAACTCCATGAACGGCGTTCGCATCGACGTGTGGCTTTGGGCTGCCCGCTTTTACAAAACACGTGCGCTGGCGAAGAAGGCTTGCGAACTGGGCCGAGTCCAGAGCCAGGGACACGACGTAAAGCCCGCCCGCGAAGTGCATGTCGGCAACATGCTGAAGATCTCCACCGAAGGCGGCGAGTATGAAGTAGAAGTCCTCGCGCTCAGCGAATTGCGCGGTCCCGCTTCTGTCGCGCAAACCCTCTATCGCGAGACCGACCGCAGCAAAGAGCAGCGCGCCAAAATCGCCGAAGAGCGCAAGGTTAACCGTATGTTCGAACCTGCCCCGGTCGCTCGTCCCTCCAAGCGCGATCGTCGCCGCATCATCCAATTTCGCGGACGGAATTAGAGGCTTTGTTCCGTTTTCCGGAATTTTTTACCCAAATCGTTAGTATCGCCGTATTAATGCAATAATCCGGCGCCATGAGGAAATCTCTCGCGGTATTTCTGCTCGCCCTCGTTTCTCTATGCAGCGTTGCTGCCGATAACGAACCAGCACCACACTTTCAAGCCAAAACAACTTCCGGCGAAAAGTTCTCCAACGCCTCCATCAAAGGCAAAATTGTTCTCCTGCAGTTCTGGACGACATGGTGCCCTTATTGCCGAGGGGAGCAGAAGATCGTCGACCAACTACAGCAGGAATTCGCCGATCAGGGACTAATCGTTCTGGCGGTCGATGTCGGTGAAGGCAAGAAGAAAGTGCAGAAGTATCTGGAAGAGAATCCGCGTCAGTGCCGGATTGTTCTCACTGAAGACACGAACCTTGCTGCCATGTATGCGGCCAACAACTACCCGATCTATGTCGTGATCAATCGTGACGGAAATATTGCAGCAGAGCAAAGGGGTGCCGGTGGCGAGAGAGCGCTTCGCGCCATGCTTCGTCGGGCTGGCCTCGAGACTAAAACTGAGGAGTGAGACGTGGCCGACCCCATCCCGGCTACTACCGCGGACTAAAGAACCTGAACAGTAGTAAAGATTGGCAATTGGGATCATCGTAGCCACTCCGAGGCTCTTGAGGAGGATCCCATGAAGTCGTTCCTGATTTGCATCATCGCCCTGTTGGCCTTGTGCGCCGTTTCCCTGGCGCAACCCACCGACAACATCACTCAGGTAGGCACCTACCAGGTCAACTACTACGCCAACCGTAACAACACGGCGCTGGCCGATTCCACCACTCGCATCATCAACCCCGGCACTCAGGGAACCCCGATGTCGCCGGATCACGGCACCATCTGCGCCGACATCTACGTGTTCGATAACACGCAGGAAATGCTCGAGTGCTGCAGTTGCCCGATTACCGCTAACGGCATTCTCGAACTGTCGCTCCTGAATGACCTGATGCAGAATCCGCTCACCGGCTTCCCGGCTCCGGATTCCGGCGTCATCAAGATCGTCTCTGATGCCGGCGCGAACTGCGACCCGACGGCACCAATTCCGACACCGTCACTACTTGGGTTCCAGACGCATACCCAGCAGCCGATCGCTGGAACGTTTGTCACCACCGAAGAACAATTCCAGGGAGCGTTCCTCACCGATCCCGAGTGGTCATTCCTTGGACAGGCATGCTCGTTCGTGCAGTATCTGGGCAGCGGCAAGGGCGTGTGCCAGTGTGGCGCAGCCAGCTAAATCCTCAGCCTGCCACCGAAGGCCTGACGCTTAGGCGTCAGGCCTTTTCATTTCAGAACCATCTCTGTGACTAGTTAAATTGGGCGAATACAAATGACTAGGGAGAAGGGCTAACGAGTGAGGAGACTACCCAAATCGGCACTGAGCATGCATTGTAAAACGGACTTCAGGCCCCTTGTTCCAAGGAGGATCCCCCATGAAGAAGCTGTTCTTACTGTTGGCCATTGCTTTTGTTCTGACGGCGGTCGCTGCTGCTCAGGTGGGCAATGTCTACAACCTCAACTATTACTCGAATCGTAACAACACGGCATTGGCCGATTCCACGACCCGCATCATCAATCCCGGCACCGTGGGAACGCCGATGTCGCCGGATCATGGCACGATCTGCGCGGACATCTATATGTTCGACAATACGCAGGAAATGCTCGAGTGCTGCAGCTGCCCGATCACGGCCAACGGCATCCTCGAACTGTCGCTCCTGAACGACCTGATGCAGAATCCGCTCACCGGCTTCCCGGCGCCTGATTCTGGCGTCATCAAGATCGTTTCGGACCTCGGTGCCAACTGCGACCCAACCAATCCCGAACCGGTTCCGCAGCTACTCTCGTGGCAGACTCACACTCAGCAACCGGTGTCTGGAACCTACGTCACGACCGAAGACGAATTTCAGCCGGCCGTTTTGAATCAGGCAGAACTCGGCTTCCTCGGACAGGCCTGTGCGTTCGTTCAGTACCTCGGCAGCGGCAAGGGCGTTTGCCAGTGCGGTGCCGCCAGCTAGTCGGTTCACCTTTAACACGGAATGCCCGGCGCTTCGGCGTTGGGCATTTTTGTTTTGCTTCCCCCATAACACTTGT
>DASTGW010000656.1:0-11120 GCA_035718705.1 Terriglobales bacterium
ACATCCACACGGCGCGTCATCGACGATCCCACGCGTTCCATCTCGCCGGTTTCCAGAACGCGTAACAACTTCGCCTGCTGGCTCAGCGGTACGTTCGCGATTTCGTCCAGGAACAATGTCCCGTTATCCGCCAGTTCGAAGCGTCCCACGCGATCTGTCTTCGCATCCGTGAACGCGCCCTTAACGTGACCAAACAGCTCACTCTCGAATATGCCTTCCGGAATCGCGCCCGTGTTCACCGTGATCATCGACTTGCGCGATCGTGGCGACAACGCATGCAATGTCGTGGCGATCACTTCCTTGCCGGTTCCATGCTCGCCAGTGATCAGCACGTTGGCATTCGAAGGCCCAATCTGCGCGATGATCTGAAGCACGGGCTTCATCGCCACCGATTCGGCGATCAGTTTTACCTGCGTGTCCATGCGGAGCACGCGGTTCTCGGCTTCGAGCCACTGCGTCTGGCGCAAGGCACGGCTGAGTTCCGCCTGCGTGCGTAGGATGACCAGCAGACGGGCGTTATCCCAAGGCTTCTGGACGAAGTCGCGGGCACCGCGGCGCATGGCTTCGACGGCTACTTCCACCGTGCCCCAGGCGGTCATCACTATCACCGGCAGGGTGCTGTCGATGGAGGCGATCTGAGCTAAGAGATCCAAGCCCTCCTGGCCTGAGGTCGTGTCGCGCGCGTAATTCAGATCCATGAGGACCAGATCGAATTGCTTGGATTGGATCGCCGCCAGAACTGCGGGCGGTGATGATACTCCCTCGATCTGGTAGCCCTCGGGCTTCAGCAGAAGGCGCAGCGCTTCGATGATGTCGCGCTGGTCATCTGCAATGAGGATCCTTGCCGGATGCGTGGCAGTGTTCGGCCGAACTTCGGGTTGTGCGTTGGCGACGTTCACTCGTGACCTACCGTACCTGTTTGTCGGTGCGGGGTACAACACCCGGGATTTGAGGTACCTGTTCGACGCGTCCATTCTGGGCATCGTCCAGCTGAATGTTATTCCGGTTCAGGGTTGAGCCGGTGACCCGGTCGAGTTCCACGCGCGCCTTTTCATAGGCGGTCATGGTCGCCACCAGGTTAGACTCGGCAACCGCCAAATCGCGAGCAAGCTGCAAAACATTAAAGCTGGTACTGGCGCCCAAAGCCTGACGCTTCTGCTCAATATCGTACAGGCGCTCGGCCAATTCGCGCGACTTCCGGGCTGCGTCTACGCGAGCACGCGTCTGCTGAACCGAAAAGTGCGCGTTGCGGACTTCGATGCTGATTTCGTTCTTCAGCTGCTGGTAACGCATTTCCGCCTGCCGGAATTCCAGCTCCGAACGGATCTGGTCGGCCTGCGCCACGCGATTGCGGATCGGCAACGAAAAATTGAAGCCGACGGCGTAGTCGGGGAAGTTGTTGTTCAGCAGGCTGGAGAACGCGTTGGAGAAGCCGCCGCGCTGGATATCCCCCGGTTTCAACTGAGGATTGAAGGGATTTTGTTCGCCCGCTAATCCCGACCCGCCATACCAGGCGATCAGGTCGAGTTGCGGCAGCAGGGCGTTCGCCACGGTCTTTCGCGAAATGCGTCGGTTCTGAAGGTCGATGCGCGCTTGCGCCAGCTCCGGACGATGCGCTTCTGCTTCGGCGACCAGATCCTGGATCGGGACCACGGGTTCGGTCGTAGGAACTTCCATCGTGTCTGTAGGAATTACTGGCGAATCGCCAAGTGCCGAATCATTCACGTTGCGGGCGATGGCGTTCTTCATCAACAACTGTTGCAGTTGAAGAGTGGTCTGCGCGAGGATCAGGTCCTGGTTGCGCGTCGCGAGTTCGTTTTCCGCGCGAATGACTTCGATGGGCGCGATGGCTCCAATGCGCACCTGCTCGCGGTTATCGGAAAGAGTCTTCTGCGCGACTGCCAGCGAACGTTCTTTTACACGCACGTCTTCATAGGCATTCACCAAGTCCCAGTAGATGTTTTGGATCTGCGTGACGGTCGCGACGACCTGGTTGCGGAAGGCAATATCGGAAATCTCGCGGTTGTTCTTGGCGATGCGAATGAAACGAAGGTTCGGCCCGAATCCGAAGCCGGACAGCAGATGCTGACGAAGAGTTAGCCGGAAGTTCGAAGCGACCTGCGGCACCAGCGAACTAAACTTACTGTTGTTGGTGCTACGCGTGTTGTTGAACCCGACCGTCATCCGTGTGCCCGTCGGAAAGGCTTGCGAGTAGTTGAAGTTCGCAATCAGGTCGTTTTCCTGGTACGAATTCACGCCCGTGGTGACCGTGTTCGAGAGCGGTTGCGCTGCATGATTCGTAAGTACGCTGCCATTGACTTCCGGGTCGAAGGAATCAACCGGCGTACCGGTGCCGAGGGTGGACTGTACGAGTCCGGATGCGCCGCTGCCGGCGCCACCAGCGCCGCCGCTGGTTCCGCCAGCTCCTGCCCCACCGGAGCCGGTGCCGAGCCCGCCAACGCCACCGCCGGGTGTGCCCTGTACAAGGCCGGTCGCGACACCGCGAACGTCGGCGCCGGCGCGTGCACGGAGGATATCGGTATCGGCGATGCTCAGGTTGTAACGGGCAATCGCAAGATCAAGGTTGTTCTCCAAGGCCAACGCGATGGCGTCACCCATCGAGAGCATGATGGAACCGTCCTTCATCAGCGTGTCGATGCGCGGCGTGTTCGCGAAGCTCGGCTCCGGCACGGTATGCGGCTTGTAAGGCGTGACGAGGAAAGGGAAATGCCCGTTCGGCTTCGTGTAATCAGCGAAGCTGGGACCCTTCGTCGCCGGCTTGGGGGCTTCCGTCTGAGTCTGCGCGAAACATGTGGCCGAAGCAGCCGCTAGCAAAATCACTGCGAGTTTTTTCATAAAAATGTCCGGGTCCTGTTACGCGCTCACCGGCGCGGTGTTGGAAGTCTTTTCGTCTTTGGTAATCCAGCCATCAGCCAGGGTTATCACGCGGCTGCCATAAGATGCGTTCACATCCGAGTGCGTGACCTGGATAATGGTCGTGCCTTGCTGGTTCAGCCGCTGGAACAGTTCCATGATTTCTTTCGCCTGGCTTGAATGCAGGTTGCCGGTTGGCTCATCGGCCAGGATGACCTTCGGATTGCCGACGACGGCGCGCGCGATACCGACGAGTTGCTGTTGTCCGCCGGAGAGTTGGTTCGGATAGAGGTCCTTCTTGCCGACGATCTGGAAACGGTCGAGCACGTCGCCGACCATGGACGCCCGTTGCGATCGCGAGACGTTGCGATACGAGAGCGGAACATCGAGGTTCTCATATACCGTGAGGTTGTCGAGCAGATGATAGCTCTGGAAGACGAAGCCGATGTACTGTCGGCTGAGGTCACCGCGTTTCTTGCGGTCGAGCTTGTGCACCTGGTGTTCGAGCAGGGAGTATTCGCCGGTCCAACCATCGTCGAGCATGCCGACTACGTTCAGCAGCGTGCTTTTTCCGGCGCCGGACGGCCCCATGATGGTGACGAACTCGCCTTCCTGGATGTCGAGGTTAATGCGCCGCAGAACCCAGGTCGTGCCTGCCGGCGTCTTGTATGTTCGTTCAACGTTCGCTAGATGAATCACAGTGTTGCTCCTATTCCTCTCGTAACGAAATCATCGGGTCCACCAAGGTGGCCCGGCGCGCCGGGATGTAGCTGGCCAGCAGCGAAATGCATCCCAGGGCGATCACTGAGGCCGACAATACTCGTGCATCCGTGGCTTGGACGCCAAACAAAAAACCTTGCATGAAGCGGCCCAGCAGCAACGTGCAGATCAGGCCGACGAAAAGGCCGGTGCCGGTGAGAAATGCGTTGCGCCTAAGCACGGCGTCGAGTACCTGCATCGAGCGCGCGCCTAAGGCGATGCGGATTCCGATCTCGCGCGTACGCTGCGCCACCGAATACGCCACCACGCCGTAAATTCCCACCAGCGCTAAAATCAGCGACAGCAGCCCGAATCCAGATAGCAGGATGGCCGGGTACCGGTGCACGAAGGTGACCGGCGAGTTCTCAATGATCTGCTGCATGCTGAGAAGTTCGCTGACGGGCGCATTCGGATCCAGCGAATTCACGATGGACCGGACGTTCTCGCCCAGTCCGGTTGAAGCGGCCGTGCGAATCACCAGGTTCAGTCCGCGATCCGCTCCATAATGAAAATAGAAGACTGGAACGTTGGGCGTATCCAGCGTCCGGGCGCTTTCATTACCGACAACTCCGACGACCTCCCATTGCATGTCGCCGGTGAAGCTGAACTTGATGTGCTGCCCGAGCGGATTGCCGTCCGGAAACAGTTCGCTTGCCAGTTGCCGATTCACAATCACCGCAGGTGTCGATTGCTCAGTGTCGCGCTGCTCGAACATGCGGCCGCTGACCATCGGGATGCGCATGACCTTGAAGTAATCCGCGCTCACTTCGCGAACGTCCACCTGATAATCGCGTCCTTGCGGCGCTGGACGTCCCACCACCTGCGGCGATCCTGTACCGCCCTGTCCGGTGAGGGGAACCACATCGGTAGTCGCAACGCCTTCCACGCCAGGCAGGGCGCTGACTTTGCTCATCAACTCGCGCTGGAAGTTACGCACATCAGCGTCTTCTCTCATCGAAGGCGGCACCATGACGCGCGTGGTGTAGATGCCGTGCGTCTCAAAACCGGGATCCGCGTGCATCAGCCGATTCAGGCTCAAACTCAACAGTCCCGCTCCGACCAATAACATGAGCGCCAGCGCTACTTCGGCGACGATCAGTGAGTCGTAAACGACGCTCCTTCCGCCGGCGGAAGTTCGAGATGCCTGCTTCAGCGCGGTGCCAATGTCACCACGGGAGAACTGCAATGCAGGAAGCGCACCGAACAGCACTCCTGCAACAACGGCGAGCAGAGCCGCAAAAAGCGCGACACTAAGATCAATGTGACTGGAAGAAAGAAACGGAGCGGCTTGCTTTACCTGCTCCGGAATAAAGCCAATCAGCACTTCCGAGCACCAATACGACCACGCGACCCCGAGAGCAGCTCCAACCAGTGCGACGACTAACGATTCCACCAGCAGCAAGCGAGCGATGTCCCAACGCGAAGCGCCGAGAGCCGTGCGTGTGGCGATCTCCCGTTGCCGTGCACTGGTGCGAGCCAGCATCAGGTTCGCGACGTTGGCGCAGGCGATCAGCAACACGAAGGCAACGGCGGCCATCAGCATCAGCAGAATCGGCTGGAAGACACCGACTACGTCGCGCTGAAGACGAACGACTCCAAGCCCGGTGGTCTTGTGCCATTGCGGATCGGTGACGGCGAACTGCCGCGACACGCGGTCGAGATCACTCTGCGCCTGCTGAACGCTCACTCCTGCTTGCAGCCTTCCGAACGCATACATCCAGTGGAAGAAGCGGCGTTGCTTCTCGAAATCCTGAGCGCGCAGCGGTACGAAGAACTTCGCCATCGGGGTTTTGGCGAAGCTGAAATTCGCCGGCAGCACGCCAATCACGGTGAACAACTCGCTGTTCATCCGGATCGCCTGCCCCACGATCGCGGGATTCGCACCGAAACGCCCGCGCCACAACTCATCCGTCAGCAGAACGACGGGTCCAGACGATGCTGCCTCTTCTGCTTCGGTGAAGGTACGTCCCAACGCCGGATTCACTCCGAGCAGAGGGAAAAACGACGCCGTCACGCGAACGCCGGGCATCTGCTCGGAGCCACTCTCGCTATTCAGCACTCCGGGGAAGAATCCATATCCAGCGACGCCCTCAAGCGAACGGTTCTCTCGCCTGAGTTGTTCGTAGTCACCGTAGGAAACCTGTCCTGGATAGGGTTGTCGCGAAGAAGTCTCGCCCACGTGGACCAACTGATTCGGACTGACATACGGCAGCGGGCGAATCATCGCCGCGTTCACCACATTGAAAATCGCCGAGTTGGCCCCAATGCCGAGCGCGATCGTCAGCACCGCGATGAACGTATATCCTGGATGCTTGCGCAGCGACCGAATTGCGAACCGAATTTCCTGAACGATTGCGTCCATTGTCCTCACTCGTACCGCAGAGCCACCATCGGATCAACCCGGGTCGCGCGCAAAGCCGGCAGGAAACTTGCCAGCAACGCGACCGACGCCAACAAGAAACCAATCAATGCAAACGTGCCGATATCGTAGGCGCGGACTCCGAACAGCAGCGTCTGCAGCACGCGTGTCGCGAGCAGGGCACCGGCAAGTCCGACGGCCAGGCCAAAGCCCGCCATCCTGGCAGCTTGTCCGAGCACCATGTTCAGCACATCGCGCTGCTTCGCGCCCAACGCCATGCGCACGCCGATCTCGTGAGTCAATTGCGTGACGGAGTACGACATCACGGCGTAGATGCCAACGGTTGCCAGCAGCAGCGCGAGTCCGGCGAACACCGCAAGCAGCACCATGTTGAAGCGGGGTTGCGCGACGAAGTCGTTGTACAGCGAACTCATGGTGCGGACCTGGAAGATCGGCTGTTCGCGATCGATCTGCCGGATTTCATTTCGCACGGCAGCCGCCATCTGAGTGGGATCGCCACTCGTGCGGACCACGATCCGCATTGTCCGCAAAGGATTTTGCTGCATGGGAAGGTAGATCTGGCCTTTGGTCTCTTCGCCAACTGCCGAGCGGTGGCGCACCGATCCCACGATGCCAACAATTTGGCGCCACACCGGTTTCTCCGGTGTCCCCTCGGATGTAAGCGCTATCTGTTTGCCGATCGGGTCTTCGTTCGGCCAATACATCTTCGCGGCATTCTCATCGACTACAGCTACAGGTTGCGTTTCCGGCGTGTCGCTGTCCGCCACAAACCTTCCACGCTGAAGAGGAATCTGCACCGCCTTGTCGTAGGTGCCGCTCGCGACCGCGACGTAAGCGTGCGGAGCCGGTTTGATGGCACGACCGCGCACGAAGAATGTGTTTGTCCATCCGCCTGACATCGGCAGCATCGAGCTAAGTCCCGAGGCGGAAACGCCGGGTATGGTGGCGATTCGCTGGGCCGCTTCGCGATAAAACGCACCGATCTTTGGTTCGTCCTTGTACTTGCTTTCCGGGAGAGAGAGAGTCGCCGTCAGCGTATTTTGCGCGTTGAAGCCGGGGTCTGACTGCAAGATGCGTACAAAGCTCTTGATCATCAGACCGGCACCAACCAGCAACACCATCGCCAGCGCAATCTCGCTCACCACCAGCACGCGACGGCTGCCGTGGCGTCCGGGTGCAGCGGTGCGTCCGCCCTCTTTCAGCGAGTCGTTCAGGCCGCTGCCCGAAACGTGCCATGCCGGAATACTCCCAAAGAGCAGTCCGGAGAGGATGGAGGCGCCGATCGTGAAAAGAAGAACGCTCGAGTCAACGGAGACCTTCACGAAGCTCGGCAATTCCATCGGCACAATCGAAAGCAGCAGATCGATTCCCCAGTATCCGAGGAAGAGTCCGACTGCGCCTCCGGCAAGCGCAAGCAACACGCCTTCGGTGAGCAGTTGGCGGATGATGCGCAGACGCGTTGCGCCGAGCGCTACGCGGATCGATAGCTCACGCTGCCGAACGGTGGCACGTGCCAGGAGAAGATTCGCGACATTAACACAGGCGATAAGCAGAACGAGTCCCACGGCGCCGAGCAGCACCCAGAGCGGTTTGCTGATGTCGCCGACAAACACTTCTTGCAGCGGTGCCGTCGTGATGTGGAATGTCGGCGGCAGATCCGGATATTTGCGATGAGCCTCGGCTGTGATCTTCTCAAACTCCGCTTTGGCAAGGTTAGGAGAAGCGTCATCGCGCAGACGCCCGACGACTTCGAGATATTCGGCTCCGTTGGTCAACTGCTCCGACGTAAACCCGAATGGCACCCAGAGCTGCGCGTCTTCCGGAAAGGTGAAACCCGAGGGCATCACGCCGACAACGGTATAGTTCATCCCATCCAGCGCGATGTCTTTGCCCACGATGTTGCGATCACCACCGAAGCGCTCTTTCCAGAGGCCGTAGCCGAGCACAACCTCTCGATTGGCTCCGGGCTGATCATCTTGACGGTTCAAGGCACGGCCAAGCGTCGGATTGATTCCCAGTACCTGGAAAAAATCTCCGGTCACAGAAAACGTGCGCACGCGCTCAGGGTCCCCGGCGCTGGTTAAGTTTTGTGGTGCCTTATATCCGCTGTAAGCCGCGATGTTGCTGAACGATTTCACGTTCTGACGGTAGTAATCCCAGTTGCCTGGATCGACCGACGCGTGCATGAGGTTGATATCGGGATAGGAGTGATATACAGCCATCAGTCGATTTGCCTGCGGGAAGGGCATCGAGCGCAGCATCACGGCATTTACCACGCTGAAGATCGCGGTGTTCGCCCCAATGCCTAACGCCAGCGTGATTACCGCCACGGCTGTAAACGCCGGACTCTTTAACAACATGCGAAAACCGTAACGGATATCCTGCAGAATCGTGTCCATCTACTCACTCCAAAATCGACGACTTTAAGTTCACTCGTAATGCAGAGCTACAACGGGATCTACCTTCGTCGCTCTTCGCGCGGGCAGATAGCTCGCGAGCAATGCGATTCCGGTCAACAACAGCGGCATCACGGCATAACTCGCAAAGTCATTGACGCTCACACCGAACAGCAGAGATTCCATCGCGCGGGTTGCGATCAGCGCCAGTACAACTCCGATCGCCAACCCGATTACGGTTAGCCGCAGTGCGTTTGCCAACACCATGCTGAGCACCTGCGAAGGCTGCGCTCCAAGCGCCATGCGGATCCCAATCTCACGAATCTGCTGGTGGACGTTATAGGAGATCACGCCATAGATCCCGATCGCAGCCAGCAGTAATGCGAGGCCGCCGAAACCGCTCAGCACGGTTGTGAAAAATTTTGGCTGAGCCACCTGGCGCTCGCTGATGCTGGAGAGCGTGGAGATCTCCATCGGCTGGTTCTTCTCGTATCCCCAAATGGCGGCGCGAACCGCTCCCGCCACGGAAAGCGGGTTTCCGTTTGTGCGCACATAAATCTGTAGTGCGCTGCGGGGGAATTTTCCGAACGGGCCATAAATCGCGGAGCGCGGTGTTTTTGAGAGTCCTTCGCTACGAACATCTCCGACCACGCCGACGATCGGGAGCACGTTCTTCCCCGCGCGGAGTTCTTTTCCGATCGCGCTTTCGCCGGGCCAGTACCGATTGGCCAGTGCCTGGTTCACGATCAGGACACCGGGAGCAGCGGCAGCATTATCTTCCGAAGTGAAAGTGCGACCCGTGATTAAAGGAATCTGCAGTGCCTTGAAGTAGTCGGGACTGACGATGAAAACGCCTGCTTCCGGCTTGATATCGACTTCACCGTTCTTACCCGTGTAAACAAATGAATACGGTTCACCGCCGGCTTCCATCGGTAGCGTCTTGCTGGCACCCACAGCGATCACGCCGGGCACCTCGGACACACGCCGCAGCAGTTCGGTTCGATACGCTACCGACTCTTTCGCGTTCTCCTGGTGTTCATGCGGCGTACGGATGCTGATCGTCAGCACATTCTCGGCGGCGAAGCCGGGATCCACGTGTGTCAGCTTCCATAGGCTCTTGACCACCAGCATCGATGCGACGAGTAATACCGCGGACATCGCCACCTCGCCGACAATCAATGCATTGCGCACTGTACGGCGGCGATGTCCTTCTGAAGTGCTGTATCCGGCGTCCTTCATGGCATGCTGAAAATCGAAGCTGGCTCCGCGTAGGGCAGGGATCATGCCGAACAAAACGCCTGTGACCAGCGACACCATGAAGGCGAACGCCAGAACGCGCCAATCGAGCGAGATCGAGTCCGCGCGTGGAATGGTACCGTGACTCAGCCTTACTAACGCCTCCACGCTCCATCCGCCAAAAATGACTCCAAGCATTCCGCCAATCAGCGCAAGCAACACACTTTCCGTCAGCATCTGCTGAATGATTCGACGGCGGTTCGCTCCCAGCGCCGCACGAATGGCCATCTCGCGCGAGCGCCCGGTTCCTCGTGCGAGCGCGAGATTTGCGACATTGGCACAGGCGATGAGCAGCACGATGGCGACGGTAGCAAACAGGATCAGCACCGCCGGACGTACATCGCCAACCATTACATCCTGCAGGCCACGAACGACGGCTCGATTATGAGTCTGGTTTGAATCCGGATACAGCTGCGCGAGTCGCGCCATGATGACGTTTGCTTCCGAGTGCGCTTGCGCAATCGTCACGTCTGACTTTAACCGTCCAACCACTCTCTGCCAGCGTAATTGACGGACATGCGGAACGGATTTCTCGTCAAGGAGCGTTAGAGGCGCCCAGATGTCCACGTCCGCGCCCGGATACTGCATGTTCGCCTGCAAAACACCGGCGATCGTGAAAGGCGCACCTTCCAGGATTACCTTGCGTCCGGCGATGTTCGGGTCGGCAGAAAACCGCTCATGCCACAAGCGGCGACTGATCATCACTACATTGTTGCTTCCGACAACGTCGTCCGCTGGGGCTAGAACACGTCCCAGCAGTGGCTGCACCGGAAATACTTGGAAGAAAGCGCCGGAAACGAAAGCCGCGTTCAGTCGTGTCGGCTCACCGACGCCAGTGAGGTTCTCCGTAGTAAGCCCGGGGAAATATTCGTACGCGGCGAGCGCTGTGTACGACTTGCTCATGCGCACGAAGTCATCGAAGTCCTGTGGCGAGAAGTCGCCGGAATCCACTTGTCCGCTCTCTGAGGGATCGAAGACGCGCACGAGTCGATCAGGTTGAGAGAAGGGGAGAGGCCGAAGCAGAACGCCGTTTACGACGGTGAAGATCGCAGTGTTGGCGCCGATGCCGAGCGCCAGCGTCAGGATCGCGATGCAGGTGAACGCAGGAGACTTCTTAAGCAGGCGGAGGCCGTAGCGCAGATCCTGAAGCAGATTGTTCATAGAAAGTTTCCACTACATCCACTCCGCCGGACTCTGGTCGGAGTTCGCATACGTCACGATGGTGATGAACTCGTCGTCGCTGCTGATCACGATCGTGTTGCCGCCTTCGCGAAACACAGTCGCATGCTGCGGGTCCATAAACATCGACTTCCAATCACAGGCATCGAGCGGTGTCAGGCTTCCTGCGGTCGCAAAAAACAAAAAAGCTCCCCACATCAGGCGTTTCATACACGTCTCCTGTGTCCCTGGAATTC
>DASTGW010000657.1:0-4194 GCA_035718705.1 Terriglobales bacterium
CACATCGATCCCCAACGTGTGATAGGTCGAAGCCGAGTAGAAGTCGACGTTGGCGTTGAGCTTTTTGTCGGCTTTCACGAACTGCTCGATCTTGTTCGAGATATCAAACCACTTCGGCTCGCCACTCGAAGTACCGAGTTCCTTGGACATGCGGCGGAGGTGCGTCGCGCGCGGGTCCTCGGTGTGGTAGACGCGGTGTCCGAAGCCGGGAACTTTCTTCTTCTGCGCGAGCATGCCTTTCACGTAGTCGACCGGATCCGCGCCGGAAGCTTCGATGCTCTCCAGGATGCGGAACACGGCTTCGTTGGCGCCTCCATGCAAGGGACCTTTGAGTGCGCCAATTGCGCCGGTGACGGCTGAATGCATGTCGGAGAGCGTTGCTGCGATGACGCGGGAAGCGAAGGTTGAGGCGTTTAGTTCGTGATCCGCGTGCAGGATCAGGGCCACGTCCATTGTCTTCTCGGCAGTCTTCGACGGACGGTTGCCGGTCAGCATGTAAAGGAAGTTGCCGGCGTGGGAAAGATAGCGATCAGGTTCGATCAGCGGCAGGCCTTTGCGGATGCGATCGTAGTAGGCCACGATCATCGAGATCTGCGCCGTCAGACGGATAGCCTTACGGATATTGCAACCGTGGTCGTTGCACTTTTCTTCTGGGTCGAACCATGCCAGCGCGGAGACCACGGTGCGCAGCACGTCCATGGGCAAGGTGTGGCCGGGAGCCTGGCGCAGCAGGCTGATGATGCCCGCGTCGAGCTTGCTTTCGCGCCATAGGCTGATGGAGAGGTCCTGCAATTCCTGGCGATTCGGCATGCGGCCGAACCAGAGCAGGTAGCAGACTTCTTCGAAATTGGAATGAGTGGCTAGATCGTGGATGTCGTAGCCGCGGTATGCGAGTACGCCGGCGTCACCATCGATGTAACAAATGCTCGAATTTGCGGCGACAATGCCTTCTAATCCTTTAGGCGCCGCTGTTGTAGTCGACATAAGTGCCTCGCTAAGATCGTGTTAATTGAGATGCTGGGGGCCCCGGCTTTGACACCGGGAGTTGAGCCGAAAGAGCCAAATACCTAGCCACACGGCAGCCCTTGGCCAACCCACCTTTATACCGCAAGCCATCACCGCAAGCCAAATCAGCCGTCACATCCAGCCATTGCATTCGCTGCTAAGGTCGCGGGTTCCCGGTGTAACTAAAACCCTGTGCTGGAGAAGTTTATGAAACGCCTTCTTTTTTCACTGTTACTGATAACCACTGTCATTGTGACAGGTAACCAGAGCCTTGCCGATGAAGGTATGTGGCTTTTCAACGCCTTCCCGAACGCCAAAGTAAAAGCTACTTATGGCTTTGAACTTTCCCAGCCCTGGCTCGACCACGTTCGGCTCTCTTCCGTGCGCTTCCCGGGAGGCTCGGGTTCCTTCGTCTCGGCAGATGGTCTGGTTTTCACCAATCATCACGTTGGCGCCCGCTGTGTTCAGGAGCTCTCCAAAGCCGGCGGCAATGACTATATGAAGAAGGGATTCTACGCTCGCACACAAGTCGACGAGGCCAAGTGCCCCAACATGGAATTGCTCGTCCTGCAGAGCATGGATGATGTCACAGCCAGGGTGAACGAAGCACTGCAGCCCGGGATGACCACAGCCGAGGCTGCGAAGGCGCAGCGCGCCGTACAGACGAACATCGAGAAGGAATGTGCAGCCGCAACCGGACTCCGCTGCGATGTGGTGACGCTGTACTCAGGTGGCATGTACCACCTTTATCGTTACAAGACTTATTCCGATGTCCGGCTGGTTTTCGCGCCGGAATTCCAGATGGCCTTCTTCGGTGGGGACGCCGACAACTTTACCTATCCGCGCTACGACCTCGACATCACCTTCTTCCGCGTTTATGAGAACAATAAGCCCGCCACGGTGAAGGACTTCCTCAGCTGGAACAAGGCCGGAATTCGTGAAGGCGACCCGATTTTTGTCTCCGGGCATCCGGGCTCCACCGGACGCTGGCTGACCGGCGCCCAGATGATCTTCCTTCGCGACAACGAGTATCCGTGGAAGCTCGACATGTACAAGAGGCGAATTGCCGCGCTCAAAGAATTCGCCAAGCTCTCGGCTGAAAACGCGCGCATCGCTCGCGAACCCATCTTCGGGCTGGAAAATTCGCAAAAAGCCACCATCGGCTATAACACCGGGTTGCTGAACAAGGTGGAAATGCAGGCCAAAGCCGACGAAGAAGCTAAACTGCGCGAGTCGGTTCTCAGTAGCGCCAAGCTGGAAACGGAAATGGGCGATCCCTGGTCCTCCATCGCAACCGCGATGAATACCCAGCGCAAGATCTGGCTTCCCTATCAGTTCATCGAAAAGCGTGGAGGCCTGCGGCGCGACCTGGGAGAAGTTGCTCGCGACCTGGTTAGGTTAGCGGCAGAAAAACCAAAACCAAATGCGGAGCGCCTTCGTGAATATCGCGACACAGCGCTCAAGACGCTGGAACAGGACCTTTTCTCGGATGCGCCGGTTTATCGCGAACTCGAGACCGTGCACCTCGCGACTTATCTCAAAACTGCTCAAGAACAATTAACCGGCGAGAACGCGCAGTTTGCGAACCTCTTGTTAGATGGCAAGACTCCCGATCAACGCGCAAAGGAATTGGTTGCCGGAACAAAGCTGTTGGACGTTGCTTATCGGCGGAAGCTGTATGAAGGAGGTCAGCCGGCGATCGATGCCAGTGACGATACATTGATCGCCTTCATGCGGCAAATTGATCCCGAGGCGCGCCGCATCCGCAAGATCTACGACAATGAAGTCGACGCCGTGGAGAAGATGGAAGGTGCCAAGATCGCCCGCCTGAAGTTTACGCAGGGAGGTCTCAACGTGCCGCCGGATGCGACGTTCACGCTGCGCCTGAGCTACGGCTCGGTAAAGAGCTATACCGAGAACCGCACGAAGGTGGCGCCGTTCACCACGATCGGCGGGGCTTACGAATACGCCGCCAAGAGCAAGCAAGAGCCTGATCACATCCTGCCGGTTTCCTGGGATACCACGCGCAAGCAGCTCAATCCGAAGGTGCCGCTCAACTTCGTATCCACGGCCGACATCATCGGCGGTAACTCCGGCAGTCCTGTCATCAACAAAGATGCCGAAGTTGTAGGCATTATTTTCGACGGCAACATTCAGTCGTTGCCCTGGCGCTTCTACTTCGACGACGTGCAGGGTCGGGCTGTTGCCGTGGATGCCCGGGGAATACAGGAGGCACTGCGCTCCATCTACACCGCAACCCCTCTGGCAGATGAACTCCTTAACGGGCACGTGATGCCGGAAATCCCGGTTAACGTGGGCAAATAGCTCGCTTTACTCTCGAGAAGCCGGTCTCTATCGACCGGCTTTTTCTAGTTTTGCGAACTTGAGCGGGACTTCGTAAACTTTGACTGTGAATCGCTATCTGATCCTCTCCCTTGTCTGCATGGTTGCACTTAATGTCTCTGCTCAAAAGAAGTCGATGGGTAGCTCGTACCGCAATCTCCTGCAGAATGCCCAACAAGCCCTCGTGGTCACGACGCCAGCTTGGGATTCAGTGGACGGCACTCTTTCACGCTTCGAGAAGGTAGATGGGAAGTGGCAAGCGGTCGGCGCGAACTGGCCGATTGTGGTCGGCAAAAACGGCCTCGCCTGGGACGGAGCAGGGCCGCAGCCTTCAGGCGCAGGCCCGGTGAAGAAAGAAGGCGATGGACGCTCTCCCGCGGGGGTGTTTCCGATTACGGAGTTGTTCGGCTTCGCCGGCAACATGGAAAACGCCAAGCTTCCCTATCGCCAGCTCACCGAAAGCATCGAGTGCGTCGATGACGTGAAGTCGACCCAATACAACAAGGTCGTTGATCGGAAGCAGGTCGCAACTCCCGACTGGAACAGCTCGGAGAAGATGAGCACCGTGGAGGTGTACGAGTTCGGAGCGGTGGTCGGATATAACGCAAAGTCAAAGGCCGGAGCTGGCTCGTGCATCTTCCTCCACATCTGGAAGGGCGCCGGCCACGGCACCGCAGGATGCACGGCCATGGACGAGGTGCAGCTGAAAGAAATGCTCACCTGGCTCGACGCCGACAAGAAGCCGGTGCTGGTTCAGTTCCCAGAGACCATTTACAACCAGCTCAAAAGTTCGTTGAAGCTGCCCTGAAGCTTATTTAGGCCAGATCTGCAGCGCAGTTTCCGACA
>DASTGW010000658.1:0-9302 GCA_035718705.1 Terriglobales bacterium
GATGATAAGAGGCTGGCGTCCTCGGAGTTGACGTGGGAGTCGCGGATGCTGGCGGCGGAGATGTTCCGGGCCCCGGTGGATGTCTTAGCCAAAGAAGTTTGGCCGAAGAAGAAGGGCGCGGACTTGCGAAAGTTCCTGGTGCAGATCTTGGAAAGGCATCTGGATCGGAAGCTGGTGACGGCACATAGTTTGGAAAAGATCAGCAGTTAGAGTTAGTAGTTAGCACTTAGTAATTAGTATTTGGTGTGAAAGTCAGTGCTGACTACCGGGCAAGACGGTCGAGGACCAAATACCAAGAACTAATTACTAATGGCAAAAAGCTCTCTTACATATCAGGAACTAATACTGCGTCTGCAGAATTTCTGGGCGGAGCGCGGATGCGTGTTGCAGCAGCCGTACGACCTTGAAGTCGGTGCGGGCACGATGGCGCCGGAGACGTTTCTACGCGTGCTCGGACCAAAGGAATATAAGGTTGCGTATCTGCAGCCGTCGCGGCGTCCGGCTGACGGACGGTACGGCGAGAATCCGAATCGTCTTTATAAGCACACGCAGTTGCAGGTGATTCTGAAGCCGCCGCCGCAGGATGTGCAGGAGTTGTACTTGAAGTCGCTCGAGGCGATCGGCATTGATCTGCGCGAGCACGACATAAAGTTCGAAGAGGACAACTGGGAGTCGCCGACGCTGGGCGCGTGGGGCATCGGATGGCAGGTGATGCTTGATGGCTTGGAGATCACGCAGTTCACGTACTTCCAGCAGTGTGGCGGCGTGGACCTCGATCCGATCTCTGCCGAGCTGACCTACGGGTTAGAGCGTATCGCGGCGTTCCTGCAGGATGTTGACTCGATCTACGACATCGTGTGGGCGAGGGATCCGCAGGATCCGAAGAAGGTTTTTACGTACGGCGATGTGCGGCTGGCGGATGAACTGCAGATGTCGGTTTACAACTTCGAAGCGGCGAAAGTGGAGTTCCTCTGGAAACACCTGGAGATGTACGAGGCGGAGTGCAAGGAGCTAATCGCGCAGTTCGCCGCGAAGCAGAAGGAAAGGTCGGCGGAGTTGAATAGGTTTCCGCTGCTCGGGGCCTATGAGCTCTGCCTGAAGTGTTCGCACTTGTTCAATTTGCTCGACGCTCGAGGTGCTATTTCGGTCACGGAGCGCGTGGGAGTGATCGCCCGGATTCGCCAATTAGCGGTGGGTGTGGCCAAGGCCTGGGTGGTGCAGCAGAGCGCCAGGGAAGAAAAAGCCGAATCCGAGGGCGAACCCGTGGCGGCTGGAGCAGCCAAGTAGCTGAGAGCACTCCGCTGATAGATCAATAGAAAATTGTTATTGTGACTCCGCTCACACCCCAAAACCCGCAATTAGTACGACAATAGAAAAGATCACCTGATGGCAGATTTCCTTCTAGAGATAGGTTGCGAAGAAATTCCGGCACGCATGATTAACGGTGCGCGCGAAGAGCTGGCGCGTCGCGTGGGCGAGTTGTTGACCCGGGAGCGTCTGGCCCAAAAGACCATTCTGGAGCCATTTTCGACGCCGCGGCGAATTGCCGTGCTGGCCCGAGGAGTGGCTGGATCGCAACCGGATGCCGAGGAACAGGTGATGGGCCCGGCGACCAAGGTCGCATTCAAGGACGGCCAGCCGCAGCCGCCGGCGCATGCCTTCGCGAAGAAGGTCGGGCTGGAGCTTTCGCAGATCGAGAAGGTGTCGACCCCTAAGGGCGAGTACTTGTCGGCAAAGGTGGTGAAGAAGGGACGCCCGGCCGCGGAGATTCTGTCCGAGTCCCTCCCGAAAGAGATCGCCGCTCTGTATTGGGCAAAGAACATGTATTGGTGTCCGGGAAAGACGTCGGAGCGGTTCGTGCGTCCGGTACGCTGGGTAGTGGCGATGCTCGGCGAACAGGCGGTCCCGGTAGAGTTGTTCGGCACTTCGGCAGGAAGGGCTTCCGAGGGGCATCGGATACTGAGCAGCGGAACGGTGAAACTCGATTCACCGACGGCGTATGCAGAGAAGCTGCAGTCGGCGTACGTGGTCGCGAGCCCGGCGGAGCGTGAGCACCGAATCCGTAAAGCCCTCGATGCAGCCACTCGAAAGGTTGCTGGTGCGCGCTGGCGTGAAGACAAAGAGCTGCTCGAGACGGTGGTGAATTTGACGGAGTTTCCGTCGGTGATTCTCGGCAACTTCGATCCGGAGTTTCTGTCACTTCCGGAAGAGGTGCTGGTGACGGTGATGCGCGATCACCAGAAGTACTTCGCCGTCGAGGACGCGAACGGCAAGCTGGCGCCGCATTTCCTGGCGGTGCTAAATACGAGTGGCGATCCGCAGGGCCTGATTCAGCACGGCAACGAACGAGTACTGCGGGCGCGATTCAATGACGCGCGCTTCTTCTGGAACGTGGACCAGAAACATTCGCTGCGCGAGCGCTCCGGCTGGCTGAAGAACGTCACCTTCCAGAAAGACCTCGGTTCTTACTTCGACAAAACGCGTCGCGTACAAGGGCTGGCGAGCCAGATCTGCGAGTGGGTCTGCGCGGACGATCCGAAAGCGATTCGCTCGGGCGTGGTTCACAAGGGAGCCCTGCTGGCAAAGGCCGACCTGACGACCGAATTGGTAAAAGAGTTCACAGAATTGCAGGGCATCGTCGGCGGCCTCTACGCCCGGGTTCAGCAACTCGACGAATCACTGCCGGAAGCTACGCGGATGGCCATTGCCGAGGTGATCTACGACCAGTACAAGCCAGAGTCGATGGACGATTCCGTCCCGCGATCGATCGAAGGTGCAGTGCTGTCGATTGCAGATAAGGCTGATTCCATCGCCGGAATGTTTGCTTTGGGGTTGATTCCGAGTGGATCGAAGGATCCATTTGCACTGCGGCGGCAGGCGAACGGCATCGTGAAGATTATTGCCGAGCACAAGCTGCATGTGCAGATCTCGGACATCTTCCGCTCGGCACGAGAACAGTACCAGGGCAGCGAGGCGGAGAAGAAATTCAAGTCCGCGAACTTCACCGCCGATATTGAAACCTTCTTCCGCGAGCGCCTCGAGTTCTACCTGCGCGATGTCCGCGGCTTTGCCTATGACGTGGTCAATGCCGTGTTGGCGGCGGGAGCAGACGATATTGTCGACGTGATCGCCCGGGCGGAGGCCGTGTCTCAGGTGCGCGGATCAGAAGATTTCCAGGCGATCGGCGCGGCGTTCAAGCGGATCAAAAACATTCTGCGTCAGGCAAATGAGAAGAAGATCGAACCCGCAGAAAAGTTCAACGCCTCCGATGCCACGGAAGACGCGGAAAAGAAGCTAGGCGATGTGATGGCGCGGGCGAAGGCAGCGTTGACCGAAAAAAAGGAAGACTACGTTGCGTCGCTGGGTGAAATAGCCCAAGTTCGCCAGCCGGTCGACACATTCTTCGACAAAGTTATGGTGATGGTGGACGACGCAAAGGTGCGGGCAAACCGGCTCGCGCTGCTGCGCGATCTGCTCGCAGATTTTTCGACGATCGCGGATTTCTCGGAGATCGTGGCAGGAAAGTAGCGTCGGAATCGACGCGGAGCGCGGACAAGAGTGTCCGCGCCACACAAGATCATCAGCGGCATTCATAGGAAGGGAAGGACTGATACATGGCAACAACATTTCCGGAAGTAGAGACTAAGAAGATGGCAACTGCACAGCAATCTCCAGCCAAGTACGTATTTTTCTTCGGCGGCGGCAAAGCCGAAGGCGACGGCAAGATGAAAGACGTTCTCGGTGGTAAAGGCGCGGGCCTGGCCGAGATGACGAATGCCGGACTTCCCGTTCCTCCCGGGTTCACGATCCAGACCGAAGCCTGCCGCGAGTTCATGAAAACCGGCAAGACTTCCGGCGAAGTCGATCGCCAGATGAAGGAAGCTCTGAGGAGCCTTGAAACCCTGCAAGGGCAGAAGCTCGGCGGCAACGACAATCCTCTTCTTGTCTCCGTTCGCTCGGGCGCGAAGTTCTCGATGCCGGGCATGATGGACACGATCCTCAACCTCGGTCTGAATGACAAGTCGGTGGAAGCACTGGCGACCAAGTCGAACAATCCGCGTTTCGCCTACGACTCTTATCGCCGCTTGATCCAGATGTTCGGCAACGTGGTGCTCGAAATTCCGAAGCACGCGTTTGACGAAGTCTTCGACGCCAAGAAGAAAGCGAAGAAAGCCAAGCTTGACACCGACCTCGATGCGAAAGCATTGAAAGAAGTCATCGCCGAATACAAGAAGGTGGTGCAGAAGCACACCAAGAAAGAATTTCCGCAGGACGCCGTGGAACAGCTCTCCATGGCACGCGATGCAGTGTTCAGAAGCTGGAATAACGACCGTGCGAAGCACTATCGCCGCATGAATAACATCGACGACATGCTCGGCACCGCCGTGAACGTGCAGGCTATGGTCTTCGGCAACCTCGGCGAAACCAGCGGCACGGGCGTGGGTTTCACCCGCAACCCTGCCAACGGTGCCAATGAGTTCTACGGCGAGTTCCTGATGAACGCGCAGGGCGAAGACGTCGTCTCCGGCGTGCGGACTCCGGTTCATATCTCGGAACTCGCGAAGGTCAACCCCGAGGCTTACAACCAGCTTCGCGAAATCACTTCGCGCCTCGAAAAGCATTATCGCGACATTCAGGACTTCGAGTTCACCATCCAGGAAGGCAAGCTCTACATGTTGCAGACGCGCAACGGTAAGCGCACCGGACTGGCGGCGGTGAAGATCGCCCTCGACATGGTCAAGGAAGGGTTGATCACCAAGGAAGAAGGCTTCATGCGCGTGGAACCGAACCAGCTGTATGACTTCCTGGTTCCGCGTCTCGATGAAAAATCCACCAAGATCGAAGTCCTCACCACCGGCCTGCCGGCGTCGCCGGGCGCGGCCGTCGGACAGATCGTCTTCTCCGCCGAAGAAGCGGTGAAGAAAGCCGGACACGGTGCGAAGAAGAATCCTGTCATCCTGGTTCGCGCTGAAACCACTCCGGAAGACATCGCCGGAATGGAAGTTGCAGCGGGCATTCTTACCTCGCGCGGCGGCATGACATCGCACGCGGCTGTGGTCACCCGCGGCATGGGTAAGTGCTGCGTTGCCGGCGCGGGGGAAATCGACGTAAACGAGAAAACGAAAGAAATGAAGGTAAAGGGACATACCTTCAAGGAAGGCGACTGGATCGCGCTCGACGGCACCACCGGACGAGTGATCAAGGGCAAGCTGAACACGTTGCCGGCCTCGCCTGACGATCCGCAGTTGAAGCAGTTGTTCGAGTGGTCGGAAAAGTACCGCACCATCGGCGTTCGTGCCAATGCCGACATTCCGCGTGACGCGATTCAAGCGCGTGCGTTCGGTGCGGAAGGCATCGGCCTTTGCCGTACCGAGCACATGTTCTTTGCCGAAGATCGCATCAACCACATGCGCGCCATGATTCTGGCCACCACCGAGAAAGATCGTCGCACCGCGCTCAAGAAGCTATTGCCAATGCAGCGCGCCGACTTCGTTGGCATCTTCCGCGCCATGGACGGATTCCCGGTCACGATCCGCACCTTGGATCCGCCGCTCCACGAGTTCCTGCCTAGCCGTGAAGAACTCATGGTCCAGATCGGTGTGCTCGAAGCGACGAAGCCGAAGTCACCGAAACTCAAAGAGCTGAAAACGCTCCTGAAGCGCGTAAACGACTTGCACGAACTCAACCCGATGCTCGGACATCGCGGCTGCCGGCTCGGCATCACCTATCCCGAGATCACCGAGATGCAAGCGCGCGCCATCCTGGAAGCCGCCGTGCAGGTGTCAAAGGAAGGCGTGAAGGTGCTGCCGGAAATCATGATCCCGCTGACGGGTGGCGTGAAAGAAATGGCCAACCAGGCGGCAATCGTGCGCCGTGTGGCAGACGAAGTCTTTGCCGAGAAGGAGCGCAAGGTCGAATACATGGTGGGAACCATGATCGAGTTGCCGCGCGCTGCTCTCGTTGCCGACGAGATTGCCAAGGAAGCCGAGTTCTTCAGTTTCGGTACCAACGATCTCACTCAGACCACATTCGGCTTCTCTCGCGACGACATCAACAAGTTCCTGCCGTCGTATGTCAGCGAAGGCATCCTGAAGCAGGATCCGTTTGCCGTGCTTGATCGCGAGGGCGTCGGACAGTTGGTGCGCATGGGCGTAGAGAAGGGAAGAAAGACACGTCCCAACCTGAAGGTCGGCATCTGCGGCGAGCATGGTGGCGAACCTTCTTCGGTGGAGTTCTGCTATCTGGTTGGCATGAACTACGTTTCGTGCTCGCCTTTCCGCGTGCTTACTGCTCGTTTGGCCGCCGCACAGGCCGCCTACGCGAAGGAGCACTCCGGAGCCGAAGCCGGGAGAACCAAGTAAGAGGAACCTAAAGCTTCACAACGAAAAAGCCCGGCCAGAAATCGTCGGGCTTTTTTATTCTCTAAGCTGACTTCTTCTCGTCGTCAGTAGGCTCGTTGTCGGAATGCGAGAAGGCGCTGGGTTCAGTCGTTTCGGGCCCAAGTACATCTTTGGGATCCCTGTCCTCGGTGCGTGTCGGGCGCTCAACCTGGTCGGATATTTGCTTCTTCATCTTGTTCGAGATGTGGCTTTCCGCAAGCTCGTTGCCCCAACCTGCTGAGCCGTCAGGAGATGCTCAACAGGACGTGTCCCCTCTCGACATCCGGGCGATTGGGTTACCTGCACTCGCGACCGGATGCAACTTTGCCTTCGTAACTGGCGGGTTCACAGGCCAGCATGACATAGTCTGGCCATGGCACATTTCCCCCAGACAAACGCTTCCACCCGCGCGCCACGCATTACGCTGCGGCGTCCGATGTCCATCGATTTCCGCCTCGATCAGAGCGGGATAATCCGTGGCAATCTGCATGTGGTTTCCACAACCGGGGGCCGGGCACAGATGACCAAGCCTGTCATCGGCGGCACACTCGTAGAGTTAAGGATTGGCAGCGGCGAAGGCGTTATTCGTGGCATCGCGGAGCTGCTCCCTGGAAATCAGATCATCAATGGATGGTTGCAACCATTTCGTTTCGTCGCTTTGGGAGATGACGATTATGAGCGACTACGCAGTGTGTTGAGGACGGCTACCAATTAGTCCGCTTGTGCGGCCGTTCGGGACAGTGATCGCGTCTCCCGAGGAAAATCAACCACAAAGGTAGTACCCGAGGCTCCGTTCCGTATGCTGGTACGGAGGCGAACGGAGCCATCGTGTTTCTCGATAATGCCCTTCGATACCCAGAGGCCCAGGCCAGTGCCTACGTCGCGTTTTGTAGTGAAGAATGGCTGAAAGATGCGGTCGCGGTTCTCGGGTTGAATGCCGTGTCCGTTGTCGGCGACCACGATCCGTACAGTGTGCGCAGATACCCGTACACGCAGCACGATTTGGCCCCGATCGGGCACGGCGTCAATCGCGTTCGAAATCAGGTTGGCGACAACCTGCCGGATCTCTCCTTCTAATCCAAATATTTGAGCCGGTTCTAACTGGAGAGTCAGCTGAACGTTTTTGCGCTGTGTCTTGTTGCGATAGAGACGCACCAGTTGCTCCACCATCTCTGGTAGATCGATCCATCCCGGGAACGACGACTCGCGATAGAAACCAAGCGTCTGCCGAACCATGTGGCTGATGCGCGCCAGTTCGTTATCCGCAAGTTCGAGGTATTCGCGAACCGGAGTGGCAGCAGTTTGATCACGCCGCGCCAGGAACACCAGATTGACCACCGCTTCCAGGGGGTTGTTAATTTCGTGAGCGATGGTGGCAGCAAGGCGCCCGGTGGCTGCCAGTTTCTCAGACTCGCGCAGCGCGCGTTCCGTCTGGTGTCTCTGTGTCACTTCGAGGGCGATGCCGATGATCTTTGTGGCCCTTCCCGTCTCATCTCGAACTACGGCACCTCGCGCCCCCAGCCAGTGCACGGATTTATCCGGCCACACAACTCGGAATTCAACGTCGTACGTGTCCCCGGATTCAATGACAGAAGCTACGAGCTTCGCCACCCGTTCGCGATCTTCCGGATGAATATTGGCAACGAACTGCTCGAGCGTGACCTTATGCTCGACGGCGGGCAGCCCCCACAGCGCTGAAATCGCGGGCGGCCAATAAGAGTTGCCAGACGCGACGTCGAACTCCCATGTTCCGACGTTCACTGCGGCTTCAATCAACTGCAGGCGCTTGAGATTGAGATTCAGTTGCTCGATCGACTCTGATTGCTGAGCCTGTGAGACACGCAAGGCCGCTTCTGTATCGCGACGTTGTCGATCAATCCGGTTCAGGGTGAGTGCGGTCCTGAGGGACAAAACCGTAAAAACCACAACGGAGATGAGAACCAGCAGAGCAATGCCGAATTCGCGGGATACAACCTGGTACGCGCGCAGCCTGATTTCCAGGAACCCGAACAGTGGAAGCAGAATGACAATTGAACTGATGATGCGGCGGGACACGAATCCCCCAGCAAACGGGCTGAGCACGATCTGGAGGAACTGCCCGGATCCGCTACAGAGTAGTGCCACCGCCAACACCAGAAAAAGAAGCGCCGTTGGCAGCGACATTACGTTGCCAGTGGCATACAACGTACGAACAGAGTACAGGTACCCAATAATGCTCAAATAGGAAAGAAGGACGATTAAGGAAGAAAGTACCTCGGCAACCACCGATCGTCGGCGGATGTTCAGCAGAGCAACTCCCGCCATCAGAAACCCGACGCAAGTGTTAAAAGCGATTCGTCCTGGCACAGGCAGATTCCAGTCGGAGAGACGGTGACCGAAGAAAAGGCGGTCGATTCCGAGATCTCTTCCGGAAAGCCATTCACTAAAGGTCAAGAAAGAAAAGGTAATGACAAGGAGTCCCAGAATCCTGCCGGTGGTCGCTAGATGTCGGCGTTGTGTGTTTTGCAACAGGATCGCGACGGCACACAAAATAAAGCACAGGGCAGTGTTGGGGGCGACAAACGATCCCAAGAACTGGCCCTTCAGAGCTGGAATGCGAAATTGCCATCCCGCCAAAACGCATGTGGCGGCAACTATGAGTGCAGCAGACAGCCAGTTACTGACGCGTTGTAGGACCCGATCCATTGGTTAGGCTCACGAGCGACCCTCGAGGAAGACGGGCGTATCGTGAGTTGACGCCTTTTCACAGCGAAGCAAAGGGCTTTCGGGATTCTACTATGAAAAGGACAACCTGCCCCTTGAACGTCTCAGGAACGGCCAAGGTGTATGGAGCCGTCACTGGTCCGAATGCTGATCAGATTACCGCCACCGTTAAGTGTGCCGTTGACCTTGTTTCTGCCAATCGCTCCTTGGGTAGTAACC
>DASTGW010000659.1:0-4079 GCA_035718705.1 Terriglobales bacterium
CTCACGCTCATCACGTTAGCCGTGTTCTTTTCGATCACGTGCAGCGCTGCCAACTCAAGTGCACCGCTGCTCTCCGTACCTGCAGAGGCCACCAAAACCACCGAGGCTCCGGGAGCCGCCGCGTTCGCCCATTCCAGATCAAGCAATGCTTCGAACTCAGCTCCCTGCACAATTCCAGGATCGTCACCGTCGATCTCGACCGAGGTATTGCCCGCTCCTAGCCCAAACATGTTTCGGAAGTCGGTTACGTCTTGCAGGTTCACGTTACTGACGCCGAGCACGGCAATCGTCTGTCCGGTGCCCGTGATATTTGCCTGCTGCAGCGGCTGTGTGTTGTAGATGGTTGCGAAATCAGCGGGACCAATCGCGTAAGCCGATCCGCTGCTGGTCGGAATCGTGAATTCAGGGGTTACCTCACCCGTGCTCAGATCGCGTCGATATATCCCAAACTTATGCGCATTCGCCTTACGATCGAAATTGTTGAGAGAAGCAATTCCCTTCACAACTGGGGCGAGTGCTGCGGGGATCTCCGGGTTCGTGGGGTTCGCGAAGTGAACCTTACCCGCCACTGTGTATTGGTGAATCTGGGTATGAAAGGCCTGCCTTACCTGCTTCGCGTTTCCCGAGAATTCCACGATGTTTTTTGCATTCGAAACGCGATCAACATGAAATCCCTGGCTTCCGAGCCACGATGTCACGGTTTGCAGATCGGAATCGGCGGGTCCGAACATCTTTCCGAATTGCTCGGGCGTCAGCCACTGCCGGAACCGCGGAGAGTCCGCCGTCTGCTGGTCGTCCAGAAGTTGCCGAAGGTCCTTCTCCTGCTCTTCCGAGCGCGAGAGCACCAATAACATTCGTTTCATGGGAAACGCGTCGGCAACAGCTCCATTGTCGAACTGAGCCCGAGCATAAGGATGCACATTGCCCTCGAGCATGATCCTCTGCTTTGCGTTGATCGGAGCTGTGAGTCGCGGACGGACGGCAGTTTGAGGGATCTCCTGTCCGGCGCTAAATAGTGAACTGCAAAAGATCGCAAGCAGGACGAAAAGGCGAGTCTGGGGCCGTGTTTGAGTCATAGGTGGTGAGTCCTGGATATTCCCATCCAGAAACTCTGGATGAGAGTACCCCGAAACCAACCTCCTGCAACCAAAAACGGGGGTCTGTTCCAAAAATGGAACAGCCGCGCCAAGAACACTCACGCGGCCGTTAGAAACTCACCTTAATTGTTTGGCACGAAAGACCGTATTTACTCCGGCAATCGGCCATTGATCTTAACTTGCGCGTTTGATCCGGTGCTGCCAGTGTGTCCACAAGAACCACACTGCACCGATCACGATGACCCCCAGAATCACCGCATCGAAGCGGTGGAACCATTGCTTTAGTCGAGGGTCCTTGTCCCACTTCTCACCCAGCCGCATGCCGATCCACGCCAGCATGAAGCACCAGGGCCACGATCCCACGAACGTAAACACGTGGAACCGCACCTGGCGCATCTTGGCGATGCCGGCCGGCAGCGCAATAAACGTTCTCACCACCGGCAGCAGGCGGCTGATGAACACCGCCCAGTCTCCCCACTTATCGAAGAAACGGTCAGCCCAGTTGAGCTCCTTTTCGCTCAGGAATATGTAGGACCCATACCGCTCCACCAGCGGACGTCCACCGTAATATCCGATGTAGTAAGCCACCAGCGATCCCAGGTTGCAGCCCAGCGCCCCGACCGTCGCTACCCAGATCAGTTGGAAACGTCCCGTGTACACCAGGTACCCCGAGAACGGCATGATCACTTCCGACGGCAGCGGAATACATGCCGACTCAATCGCCATCAACAGCAAAATGCCGGCATAGCCGCCGGCCGAGATCACTGCAATGATGAACGCACTAAGAACTTCAATGATTTTCGAAATCATCTATAAGGTGTGGCGCCTCGCCACAATTTCACTGGCTACTGAGAACTGGAAACTGGGTACTATTCAGAACTCTTCCGCATCCTGCGTGAAGGTGTATCCCGGCAGCGAGACTCCCTCTGCACTTCGCTGAATCTTCACCCGCGTGGTTTCGCCTGACGCCGCCGTCGCATCGGCGCGCCGCAGGATCGCATATTGCGTGAATACTTCGTTATAAACCTTTGTCACCAAATAGTTGCGTGACTCGGAATCGTTTCGCCACACCTGGCCGAGTTGGATCGCCTTCACTGCCATGCTGTGCAAAGGTTAAATTGCATCGAACTCTGTGGTCAATTACAGCCGGGGAACGTTCCCGATCAAATCCTCTGCTAAAATCCAGCCTCAGGTCAGGTCAGACAATGGGTGATTCGGGTAAATCGCAAGCGCGCCGTCAGGTCGTGAACTTTACCTTCTTCCGGGTACTCCCCGAGTGGCGCCGCTTGCCTCTCAGCGAACGTCGCGAGCACAAGGACGACGCGCTACGCGTACTGCAGCGCTGGGAAAACGAAGACATGCGCATCCTTACCTACTCGACGGGCGGCATGCGTGCCGATTGCGATTTCCTTCTCTGGCGCATCTGCTATTCTCTCGATTGCCTCAACGCCGCCCACACCGACTTCCTCAAAACCCATCTCGGCGGATACCTCACAGTCTCAAACTCATTCCTCGGCATGACCAAGCGCTCGCAATATCTCATCGGACAGGAGCACGATGGCGATCCCGCCCTGCGCAGCTACGTCAAACCCGGCAATGGGCGATATCTCGCTCTCTATCCCTTCACTAAAACGCGCGAGTGGTATCACCGTCCGTTTGAAGATCGCCAGCGCATCGTCAGCGAGCAGATCCGGACTGCCCAGGAGTTTAAGCACATCCGCATGAACACCATCTATTCCTTCGGCCTCGACGACCACGAATACGTCATCGCCCTCGAATCCGATCACCCCGAGGAATTCGTCGATATGGCCATGCGCCTGCGCGAAGTCGAGAACTCCATGTACATGCTGCACGACACGCCGCGCTACACCGCCGTGCGCACCAGTCCACAGGAAATGCTGGAGCGCCTCGGCTAATGCCTAAAGGAATGATCACTCGCCAGCCCGCGAAATCAGGACGCCAAGAGGGAGCTGCCCGCGTCACCCGCCCCGTGACGCCAGCAACGCCCACTGCGCCAAAGAAAACGCAGCGCCTGCAACTGAAACAAATCGCTCCGCCACCGTCAAAGTCGAAGCTCATCAACCCGCCGAAGAGCTACAACCCGATCGCGCCGGCACGCGTAAACGACATCCTCAAACGCCTCGACGACCTTTACGGCCGCGTCACCTGCGCGCTTAATCACAAGACCGCCTGGGAACTCCTCGTCGCCACCATCCTCTCCGCGCAATGCACCGACGCCCGCGTCAACATGGTGACCCCTGTCATCTTTAAGAAGTATCCCTCGGCAAAGCATTTCGCCGTTCTCCAACCCGAAGAGCTCGAGCCTGACATCAAGTCCACCGGCTTCTTCCGCAACAAGGCGAAATCCATCATCGGCGCTGCAAAAAAAGTAATGAACGACTTCGGCGGACGCGTCCCCAACAACATGGAGGACTTACTTACCGTTCCCGGCGCCGCCCGCAAGACCGCTAACGTCGTCCTCGGCTCCTGGTTCAATAAGGCCGAGGGCGTCGTCGTGGACACGCACGTCCACCGCATCTCGCGCCGCCTTGAATTAACGAAGGAAAATGATCCCGTCAAGATCGAGCAGGACCTGATGAAGGTCATCCCGCGCGATCGCTGGATCCTCTTCTCTCACCAGATCATCCATCACGGACGCCATCTCTGCGCCGCGCGCAATCCCAAGTGCATGCAGTGTCCGCTCGAAACCATCTGCCACGCCGAGGACAAAACCTGGTCCACCATCGAGCAGCACAAAGGCGCAAAGTGAACGAAGCTGATGGTGCCCCATATCTGCCCTCTTTTGGCAGATGTGGGGAAGGCAGATACGACTCTCTACCGCACCAATTCCCATATCTTCGCCAGATGATGATCATCGTGCTCGGCGACAAAGAACAAATGGTCTACCAGTCGCATCGGCTGCTTCAGCCGTGGATGCAACATCGACCGCCCAAACTCCGTCGCCGAAAATCCCTCCGCCCT
>DASTGW010000660.1:0-2046 GCA_035718705.1 Terriglobales bacterium
AGCTTCACCTCACCAGCATCGTCGTCACTCACGACATGCGACTGGCACAAAAAGTGGCCGACCGCGTGGTCTTCCTGCATGAGGCCAAGGTTGCGTTTTTCGGTAAGCCCGAAGACATGATCAAGAGTGACATTGAGGTTGTTCGCGACTTCATGATCCTCGACGAAAACGGCCTCGAGCGCTTCCGCGTCTCTGCCTGATCCACAGCGCCCTCGATCCCTTCTCCGGTTTTATAATGCTCTGCGACATTAGGAGCATGTATGGCCGAAACGGTCTCCATTCCCGAGAAGTATCGCGACCTTGTTCAGTTCGACAAAAAAGCTTTCGCCTCGCTGGGCACGATCATGCCTGACGGTCGTCCGCAGGTTACGCCCGTCTGGTTCGACTACGACGGCACAAACCTGATCATCAACTCGGCTCGCGGACGCCAAAAAGACCTCAACATTCGCCGCGATCCCCGCATCACGCTCACCATCATTGACCCGCAAAATCCTTATCGCTACATGGAAGTCCGCGGCCGCGTCACCGACATTACGCAGGAAGGCGCGCGCGAAAGCATTAACAAACTGGCGAAGAAGTACATGGGAAAAGACGTTTATCCCGGACCGCCGGACGAAGTGCGTGTGATTTACCTGGTGCGCCCGGAAAAGATCCAAGGAATGGGATAACTCAGGAACTGAGTTCCATCTCGCCTTTTGGACCCTTGATGTTGGCGACCAGCCGCGGCTTTTCGCCCTTGCGAACATCCGCCTTAAGATCGAGTTGCTGCAAGAGAAGTCTAAGTGCGTTCGGGTCCTTGTCTTCGAGCGCGAAGCTCACAAGGCTGCAGCCAGAAGGCGCATCTTTCGACGGGTGAACCGAATCCGCTGACCACTGGATAAAGAACGGAAGCAGCCCGTTCATATTCTCTTCGAGGCCGAGGGTTTTCCAGTGCAGCGTTTTCCCGTCCGGACGTTTGCGTTGTCCCGGCGTTGGTCCTTCGAGTTTAAAGCCCGCCGCTCGCAAATGCCGCACATAAGCATTCATGTCACTGACGTGAGCGGCCCATTCAACCAATTGAGGCGACTTCAGGCCCTTGATTTGATTCAGGAGATCGAGAGCGAACGACTCGATCTTGGTCTGCTTGGGATCGGGCGCGATGATTTCCAGGTAGCGACGTTCCCCGAGCGACAGCAACGCATTGCGCGTACCGCGTCCCGGATGCACGCCGCCGATAGCGGCACGAACTCCGGTATGTTGCTCAACGAACGCGATGCCCGCGTCGAGATCGTTGCAGCCCAACAGCAGATGATCGAGCGAAGCTACCATCTTTCCCGCTGCCCACGTCAGCCGCGAACCAATCGCAGCCGTTCCGATTAGCGCTATGAACGTCCTTCGGTCGAGCACTCTGACTCCCGACTCCTGACTGTTTAGAATCCCTGGCTCACAAGCGCGTCGAGATCGAGTGCGCCCTGCACGCGTTCGCCGCCCATCATCTTCTCTACGTACTTAGCGATGATGTCCATCTCGAGGTTCACCGGATCGCCCGGCTTCAGAGACTTCAAATTCGTCGCTTCGGTGGTGTGCGGAATGATAGCGATCGTCAGGTGCTGTCCGTCAATCTTGGCGACCGTGAGACTGATGCCTTCCACGGAAATAGAACCTTTGTACACGACATACTTCGTCATCTCTTTCGGGAGCTCGATGTGCAACCAATAATCCTGCGCACCGGCAATCGGTTCGAGGCCCATGAACTTGCCTGTGCCATCCACGTGACCTTGAACGACGTGTCCGCCGAAACGTCCGTCGGCCTTCATCGGAAGTTCGAGATTCACTTCGGCACCTTCGTGAATGCGCGAGAACGACGTGCGGACCCATGTTTCATCGGCCAGATCGGCCCCGAAGGAATCACCCGGCTTGATGCGAACGGCCGTAAGGCATACGCCGCTGACGGCGATGCTGTCGCCCAACTTCAATTCTCGCGACAAATTCTTCGATGTGACCGTGATTTTGCGCGTACCGCCGCTGGTTTCGATCTTTGTAACCTTGCCGGTTTCTTCCACAATG
>DASTGW010000661.1:0-2531 GCA_035718705.1 Terriglobales bacterium
AGTCAGCGTGCGATACGTCTTGTCGATGAACGGCTTGATCTCTTCGGTAAGCGTGCGCAGGTACTGAGTAGCTTTGCCGCCCTTGCGCTTGGAGTCTTTGGTCGGCGTGTATTCGTCCACGCGCTTTTCGCCAGCGTGATAGACACCGACGATGATCAGCGGTTCGACTCGACCTTCGCGGATGAGCACTTCGGCCGTCTGATCCACGCGCCAGTGCTTGCCCGGCACGTAGGCAGTCGCTGGGTCGAAAAGGTTCTGGCCGTCCTGCAAGTAAAGGACAGGGTAGCGACGCTCAGGTTCGAGGTCGTATCCGGCGGGCACGTAAACGATAAGCTGACGTTCGCCCCCGAGAAGCTTGCTGGTGATGGTATGCCGCCGGAGGTCGGTTGTTTCGAGAACTTCGGCGAGGCCGACAGGTGGTTGCATGTCGGGGGTAATGATTTCCGTAGCCATCTTTTTGCGGGCTTTTCCTTTACGGGTTGTATGATTCCGTACCCTGCGCAAAGTTTCTTCTGTGGGGGAAGTTTTGTTACAGGCAGATTAAACTATCGCCTCGTTGTCCGCGACCAAATATGAACCGCGAATTCCACAAGTGGTACTCTCCGCGCCTGCATCGCGACATGGAGCTGTTGGTTTTTGGCCATGCCGGGACGCCAACTATTGTTTTCCCCAGTTCACAGGGACGATTCTTTGAGTACGAAGATCGCGGAATGGTTGGCGCGCTGGCCCATAAACTTGAGCACGGGCACCTTCAGCTTTATTGCGTGGACAGCGTGGATGCCGAGAGCTGGTACAACCGCTGGGTGCATCCGCGACAACGCGTCGAGCGCCACATGACGTATGAGAGTTATGTGCTGGATGAGGTTGTACCTTTGATCCGCTTGAAGAATGGACGGCGCGATTTGGCAGTTACGGGCTGCAGTTTCGGCGGCTACCACGCGGTGAATATCGCGCTGAGGCATCCGGACATCGTGACCCACTGCGTGAGCATGAGCGGCGCGTTCGACATGAAGCAGTTCATGGACGGCTACTACGACCAGGATGTGTATTTCAATTCGCCACACGATTACCTGATCCAGATGGGCGATCTCTGGTATCTGGGCCATTACGCGCGAAACTGGTATCTGCTGGCGACGTCACACTGGGACATGTGCTGGAATGAAAACGAGCGGCTGGCAGGAGCCATGCGGGCGAAGCAAATGAATCATCGGCTGGACGTGTGGCAGGATGACCTCAAACACGACTGGCCACTCTGGCAGAGGATGGCGCCGCAGTACTTGGGGTGAAGAGTGGATCCCGAAAGGATGCGGTATCTGTCGGTGAGCATTGTTGAGTTTCTCGACGACTACCAACCCGGGATCGTCGCATGCGAATTCAAAGATGCAGGTGGGGAAGTTCACCGGATCGAAGACAAGGTTCCGATCTTTACACTCGAAATGTTAAATCGGGATTCCAAATACCCGGGACCCGGAACAGCGGCCTGCGAGCTGCTCTCTATTTCAACGGATAAGGATGGCCGGAATTTGGTGGAGATCACGTTTGAGAGGCCTGACGGACTGGAGGCGACATCCGGACAGGTTACTTTTGTCGTGCTCGAGTCGCAGCTCAACACATCTTGCGGTGAGAACTAGCTGACGCAGAAGACACATTTTCGCTTTCGATTCTTCTTAATGGTCCTAATTGCGTCTCGAGCTTCCTTGCTCACCGCCCACCAGCCCTTCACGACGCGATCATCGTTCTCAGCTAGCCACTTCAGAGCGGGTAACGCTTTTCTCTCGCCGATCTCTCCCAGAGCGAAAGCACACCAGAAACGTATCTCTTTCGATGGGTCTTCAAGGTTTCGCAGCAACACTGCATGAGTGTCGCCACGATGGCCTAACACCAGTGATTCTGCAGCGCACGAGCGTACAGTTGGGTTTTCATGTTTGTCGTTCAGAGTTCGTTCTAATGCCAGCGTTCTTCTTTTGCCCTGGAGCACCCCAAGTACATAAGCTGCTTCGACACGATTGAATACTCGACGCCCCCGCTGAAGGATTGCTATGACAGGCTGAACCAGTGCCGGATCAGGATCCGCAAGAATTTGGTGCGCAGCCTCATTCGCGAGAGCGCTAGAGCTTCCGCCGAGCTTCGATATCACTGATTTTCGCTGGTCCGGCGTCATTGAACGAGTCTAACCGACTCAGATTATGGCGCTTTTCCTGCTGCACCGATCTTGGATTTGTAAGTACAATGGATAGCAACGTAAGTAGGCCCGCGCGCGTCCGCAAGATCCCACTGAATTTTTGCTTTTCATCGTAACTTCGGGGTGTGGCAGTGAAGAAGATTGGCGTTCTTTTTGGCATGGAGCAGACCTTTCCGCCGGCACTGGTGGAGAAAATCAATTCCATGAAAGTGCCCGGCATTTCTGCCGAGGCGGTGAAGGTCGGCGGCGTGAAGATGGCCGAGCCTAGCGGCTATGCCGTGATCGTGGACCGTATCTCGCACGACATCCCCTTCTATCGCGGCATGCTGAAAAACGCCGCGCTGACGGG
>DASTGW010000662.1:0-9819 GCA_035718705.1 Terriglobales bacterium
TGGAAATGCCGACTGTGTTCCGAGGCATGCTCTTGGCTTTCGTGCGCAAGGTGGTTCCGGGATCAGCAACGAAGGTATCGCCGAACAGCCACACACTTTTCGTCGGGCTTAGAGGAATAGAGTAAGCATCATCGGCGCCTAACCAGCCTTCGGAGTAAGGAAACGATGGTAGATGCTTCGCGACATCTTTGACATCGACGTCGGGAGTGGAAGTAGCCCTATGGGAGCTCGCGACGGCGACTCCGCAACCGAGCGTTAGTGTTAGTAGGAACACAGCACTGCTCTTTCTCATGGAATGATTCCTCTTTCCTTTAGAAAAGCACGAATCTTTATGTATGCATCTTGAAGCTGATCAGAATTGAATTGTCCGTGCGAACCCCCGTGGACCGTAATTAGTTGGTTGGGAACGCCGGCCCCATTCAGAGCCTTGTGCAAGCGAACGGCGTGTTCGTACGGAACGACTTCATCTTTGTCGCCGTGAATCGTTATGATTGGAGGCAGTCCTTTCCGGACGTACGTCAACGGCGAGACACTCTTGGCGATGACGAGTCTGTCAGGCTGGCTGCCCAGCCACATGAACGCGTAATTCTTCAAATTCGGACCTTGCGCCAGATCGGCAACGTCAGTGGGGCCGAACCAGTTGATGATGGCTGCAACTTTTAGATCTTCGTCGCCGTAGCAGCGGTTATCGAGACCGGTGCCGGGCGGCAGCATGCCGGTGATCAGCGCAAGGTGGCCACCAGCGCTGTGTCCGGTGAGTACGATCTTGGTGGTGTCGATGTTGTACTTCTTCGCGTTTTGAATGACCCATCGCAAGGCACAGCGACAATCTTCAACGGCGGCGGGGGCCACGGCCACGCTCGCCATGCGGTATTCGACGTTCACGACATTCCAGCCCATCTGTAGGTAAGGCAGAAAGAAGAGTGTGGCTCCGGTGCGATCGCCCCAGATCCAGCCTCCACCGTGGTAATAGATCAGTGTTGGGGTGCCGGGGTTTGAGTCTTTATGCTGCCAGACGTCGAGCTTCAACTGATAGTTGCTGGCAGTGCCGTACGTGACGTCCGGATAGATCAGGTACTGGTCTTCGACAGTAGAGGCCCAAACCGCGCTCGGCGACAGCGCGGGTGTCTGCTGTGAATGCGCTGCAGAACCGATAACTAAAAAGAAGCAAAGTATGAATGTGGTGAACTTCATAGCCTCACCTCACACGTACTTCCCTGCTCGGGATAATACGATTACCGCGAGAACGAGAATCGCGACGCCCACCATTTGAATGCGAAACGGAGTCTTCTCCGCGGTCTTCCATTCCCCGGTGATCACACCAAAAACGGTGGCCATGATAACGATCAGGGACATGAAGAAAGGCCATCCGAGCACGGGACCAAGTTCGCCAAGTTTGCCGCTGGCAACGCCGTACATGATTGTGCTGGCAAACCAGAAAAACGCCATCACCAAAGCAAGCCCCCAATAAGAGCCGGTGCCGGCAAGCGAGTAGTTGCTGGACGTCCGGTTCTTCTTCATCAGGTACGCACAATACAAAATGTTGGGGATTGATCCGGCGACCATCAGCGGGAACCATACGGCGTTGATGGTCCAGTTCGGATCGGTGCCGTTGGCAGTAGCGGAATGAATCACCGCGCCTCCGAAAGCAACGCCGAAGTTCATGGCAGCGGCACCGAGCCCGCTGAGGATCGCGCAAGCGAGTCCAGCGGAAAAGGGCATCTTGCGTTCTGCGGACTTGGCGGATGCTTTTTCGCGCTTGCTGCCTGCGATTGCGCAGACTGACACGCCCGCAACAGTGAGTACTACGCCGGCTATCACGCCGAGACCAGTCGGAGCGAAAACCTTGTCGGGATGGAGTTGGATGAGGGGAATCAGGCTGCCGATGGCGGCGGAGAGTCCAAGCACAATCGCGAAAGCCAAGGCGATACCGATGGAGTCAACTGCCAGACCGAAGAGGACTTGCGCAATGCCCCACGCGAATCCGCAAACCGCCACGAGAAGGACGTTGCGCGAGCCGGCTTGGGAGTAGACATCGCCCATATGAGGCACAGTGATGAACGCGATCAGGGCAGGCATGATCAGGAGGGCATAAACGCTCCATACTGCCCACGTGTTCTCCCAGGCCCACTTGCGGGTGAACTTCATGGGGAGTGTGAAGCCCGCGTTCATGATGCCGGCGATCACTAACAGAACGATGCCAGCCGAAGTATTCGGCATGAGTGTCCTCCGAGTTAATTACCGCCAGCCGTGGTGGCCGATGTTTCTACTCTTATAGTCGCGCTTTGAAACGGCCTCAGTGACAGCACGATGTCTCCATTCTGAGTAGGGGATTCCGAGATGTTGTCTTCCAGAGCCGTGGTATTCCAGGCGTGCACAAACTTGAAGTAGTCGCTATGAAGATGAACGTCCTGCGGCGTGCCGCTTGTTTCCTGGAGGCGCAGTATGGTTCCGTGACCATCTTCGGCGACCTTCCAGGTCGACAGCTCAACATTGTGATTGTCGATGCTGAGAAATGAGGTTTCCGTTGATGGGATGACAGCCGGCACTTTCGCTTGCGGAACCTGCGTTGTCTCCAGCGGCGTCATCGCCTCGAGGCCGAATTGGTTGAGGGCGGTAGGCTCGAATTTCGCACCGCTGGTGATTACATACCGGAAGGTGTAGTCTCCACCTTGCCACGCCGGGAAATTCGTTCCCCAGTAGTTGTTCATCAACCAGGAAAAGATTGTGCTGCTGGCCGGCTGAAAGTGCGTGAGCCACTTGCCACGCATGATGTCACCGAAGGTGACGAGGGGAGCATCGACCGGAACTACGGTTGCGGCGGTGTCCTGGTTGTGAACCGCCGCCCAGTGCCGCGCCACGTACCATTCGCGACTGCCGCCGGGGAGCTCGTCTTTCGCAGGATTCACCCAGCCGATCTGATTGCTGTACTCGAAGCTCGGCCGATCAATGAGAAAAGGAAATGCGATATACGCCGACTCGCGAGTCAGTACACGGTCCTTGTGCAGATGGTAGCGAAGCTCGATCTTCTTCTCGCTGTCGAAAAGAGTGATCTCGGTGTGAATGCGAGGCGTGTTTACGCCTGAGGATTCTGTCGTGACGACGCTGCCGTAGGGTGTCTTCTTAACGGAGACGATACGGCCGTTCTCCGCGGGATGGACGGTGAGATTGGGCGGATTCAGGCCGGCCACGAAGCGATAAAGGCTGTTGTTCGGGTAGTCGTCGCCGCCAGTCACATACAGGTAGCTGCCGAATTTGTAGGAGCTCTTTTGGTCAACCAGTTCTTTGCCAAGCTGCTTGTCGAAGATGCTGGCGATTGCTCCGGATGCTCCATCGAGTTTGATCCGGTAGAACTGATTCTCAACTTCGTTCGAAGTTTGGCTGCCAGATTCTGATGGAGCCGTGTGCTGCAGGCGCAGCGGATAGAGTCTGTAACCCAATGCTGGGAGCTGCTTGGCTTCGAACCTTACTCGCTTGTAGCCGCTTCCAAAACCGGGAAGCTTAATTCCCTTTCCGACAAAAACTACTTCGTAGGGGATCGTTGCTTTCGAACTGCTGTCAAAGATCTCAAAGCCGTCGGGAAGGTCGTATTCAACCAAGCCGTTTCGCTTCCACGTTAACGAGTTGAAGACCGCAATGCTTCCCTGCTCTGGAGAGAGAAGTCCAGTCAACTGGGCGAAGCTGCGCTGGACAGACTCGTCGATCTCTCGTTTGGCTTCCGTTACTCGTGCACGCTTGAGATTTATCTGATCTTCGCTCTGCTGGTGCTCGGGTTGAGAAGTGGCGCCAACGTAGGTCCAGGTGTGCTCATCGTAGGTGAGCTCATTGGTCCACGCCTGATTCAGCAAAGACAAATCGGGGCGTAGGCGCGGAGCGAAGATCATGGGCAAGACCGAGAGCTTTTCGGCGGTTAGGATTCGTTCCTGGTTCTCGCGATGAATCGCGGTGTAAGCCGAATCGGAGCCGTAGCCGTCTTCCCAATAGGGGCCGAGGTCTCCGCGAAAAACCGGGAACTTGCCGTCTGCTTCACGCTCGATCTGCTGCATCGCCGTCTGCACAGTTCCAAACTGCAGATGAGGGAATGCATACTGAGCATTCCAGGTTCCTACGATCTCTGCCTGCTCAGGCGTGAAGGGGGTGTTTTCCAATTGCGAGCCGAAGATAATGGCGGTGCTGGAAACGTAATCTGGACGGGTATAAGCCTGGAGAAACACGGGCAATGCATCACGAACGGATTCCATCCGCCACGGACTACCAAACAACGTATGCATCTGGAGATAGGCGCGCGAGTACCACATCAGTACGCGCGAGCCGTCCGGCCCTTCCCAGTAGAAGGGCGACTTCTCATTCCATCGGCCCAACAACACCACTGGCGCTCGCCAACTGTTGCTGGCTCCAAGGAAGTACTTGATCCCGACCTGGTTCAGCACGGACGGAAGTGCCCAGGTGTACGAGGGCACGTCGACAGTTTGCGCAGCCTCTGGTCGAGGCAGGTTGTGCTTCAGGGCGAGTCGGTGACTGTCGCTGAATGCGCGGAAGAGGCCTTCAAGAGACGCGTTGCCCGTATGCTGATTCGCAAACTCGGGTGGAATGACGATGTCGCCCTTCCGGACCGCGTTGAAAAACTGCTCCTGCGCTGCTGATGACCTTCCCGCGATGTACTGATTGGCAACCCAGGAGCCGTCCAGCGTCCAACGGAAGTCAGGGATCTTCTGCTGGACTTTCATTACGTCGTCGATGGATTGGGAATGCAGTTCGGCGACCTTGGCGGCATAGTCGGTGAAACCTACGTCGAGGTGCTCGTGTGGGATGATGACAAGGTTCCACTTCTTGGCTGGCTCGACTTCGCTCTGCGCAGTCTGAACACCGGCTGCCTTCACCGTAACGGTTGCTGTGATCTTGCCAGTCCACTCTGGTACCGGGAACTCGAAGCGCCTTTCACCAAAATCGTCTTGTCCACGTAACAACTGCGAAAACCTGCCGTCTCCGATCGCCAACTCGATCATGCCTTGTTTCGGAAAACTCGCGAAGCTGGGAAAAATCTCCACGATTTCGCGTAAGACTTTCGTCTGCTGGTAGAAGATTGTTGGCTCTATACGAGCTGAGAATGCTTTCGGATCGTAGCGGCCATTCCTGTCGTTCGTGAGTTCGAGCGCGTCGTAAATGATGCCGGTGTGGCCGGGAGCGATCGCGCCCAGGGTGTCCTGCCGTGTATTTGGGTCGTCCATCGCCGTTAGGACGAATGCGTTTTCTCCCTGCTTCAGCCACTCAGGAGAGATATCTATGATCTTGGTATCGATCGAAGTTTGTGGCACGAATGTGCCTTCCCAATCACCGGCATGGAAGTCCAGCTTCGGATGAAAATAAAAAAGGCCGGAGTGTCCGTTGACCGCAAACTTGAGAAAAGAGAGGCGCGGAGTCTCGTAAAGAACCGCTAACTTCAAGCGGAAGATGCCGCGAGGGGTCGAAGGGAGATTGAAGCGGATCGTGAAAGGATGAAGGCGGCCACCGGTCATCCCGTTTGCCGGACCGGGTTGGAACCTGATCCAGTCTGCGGTTTTGCTCTTCCCTACCTCGAAAGTAATGTCACTGTTGGGATTGGTGTAATCGATGTCCTGGCTACGGAATTCTCCGGAGGACGAGTTGAATTCCCCGATGCGCCAGATCACCGTCCCACGATCCTGGGCAACGGCAGAGACGATGAAGAAGAGAACTAATACTGCATAAGAGATCACGAAGCAGCAGGTTCTTTTCATTTGTTCTAAGCTCGCGCACGAACGAAGGCCTTGATCGTAGCGCATCTCTTCCCTTCCGATGGGCCGTGAGGCCGGATTGTGTACTCTCCAACTGCGGCGGGAATAATGAACGTTTCGGCGTAGTGCACGACCAGTGGCGGAAACTTGCCGCTTGGACTCTCGACAATTGCTTCTTCGCCTTCGCAGAGGTTCAGCACGTTCACACCTCCGCAAGTATCGTGCGGAACAGCTTTCGTAAACCAGTGGCGGCGGGTCTCAATGAATTCGCGCTCGTGGAGTCCAGTGCGCTCTTCGCACCAGCCATCGCCCTTGGTGATTGGTTCGAAAACATTGACGAGATTCTTTTCCACCCACGATGTGGTGCGGTCCCACTGAACATTATTCAACCCATGCTCGAGATGAATGGGCCGCGGAAAGCCGTCGAGCCCGACACGGCCCCAGTCCCACATCTTGAATGTGAAGATATAGGGGGTGGCACTGATCTCAAGCACCATGGAATTCTTGCCGGAGCAGTGCGGAGTACCGGCCGGTATCAGGAAGTGATCGTGCTTCCTCGCTGGGAACTTATTCGCGTATTTGTCAGCGTCAAATGCGATGCTTCCGGTTTGTGCTTCCCGAAGATCGGCGCTCATCTGGTCGCGATCTACATTTTCTTTGAGGCCGAGATAGACACATCCATCGTCCTTCGCGTCGAGCAGGTAGTAGCTCTCATCCTGCGTGTAGGACATGCCGAACTGGTCTTTTATGTATTCGGTGAGCGGATGGACTTGAAACGAGAGATTCCCTCCATCCATCGTGTCCAGGAAATCAAATCGGATTGGAAACTCGGTGCCAAAGCGCGCGTGGACGGCATCCCCGAGTAGTTGTCGCGGATTATGGAATACGAGATTGATGGAAGGGACTTCCACGGTCGCATTGCCAAATCCAAGCAGCAGACTATTCTCTTCCGGCACGCAGTCAAAACACCAGGCATAGTTTTCAACATCGCGCGGCAGATCGCAGACCTCTTTCATCCACTGCCCACCCCACGGTCCGGGATCAAAAAATGGCACTACTCGAAACGGCTGACTGGCTGCGATTCTGAGGCCGCGAAGATGATCCCTTCCCGAAATCATCTTCGGAGTGTCAGCAGAGTTCGTGTCGAGAAGGAAATCAATTTTTGTAAGCAGAGTCTTCTTTAGGCGATCGGCGGCACGCCAGTCCACGAAATAGGCGCGCTTATATTTCAGGGCAGGACGTTCGTCGCGATTGCTGAGGCCGAGATTGGAAATCGATCCCTTTCGTTGGCGCTGCTGTATCTCCCAACGCGCCATGTCGCAATACACAAGCAGGTCGCAACGTTCCGCGATGAGTGTTGCGCCGGTGCCAATTACCAGTGTGAGACCAGCCGCTGCCTCCAACTTCTTCTTGCTTGCCGAGATCCGTTCTGGATCGAGAAAGTCTGCAACCTCAAAATGATTCATGAAGGCGAACACCGGATCATCGCCAAGATCATGTTCGCAAAGGGCCCGAATCTCCCTTTCTGAGCGGTAGCAACCAGCTGCGCTGAGCACAACTGACGGTTTTAGCGCCCGTATCAATTCGCGCTCAATTTGAGCTTCAAAACACCCCGGATAACATTCCACACACACAACAAAACGTCCCGGACGGATCGATTGCCTCAAGCGGGAGACAATAGACTCCCACCCTACATCGCATGCGTCTTCCGCACCAACCACTGGTACGACAGGATGTTTCTCGTAATTCGACTTTGATCGACTAGACATTCCACCTCTGTATTTCGGGGCCAGTAACTCTCACACCAACATCACAACACGAACGAATCCCATAGATGGGCGTATTTACCCGGCTCTGAAATCCACTGTAGCCGTTCGGGATCACGTGCGAACTGCTCATAAATCGGGACCTGCGCATCCAGAGAAAAGTCGGGATAGTCGCGTGCTCCATGCAACATCAGTTGCGGGGCTCCGTACTTCAAATTGCGCTTCCACCCAATTCGCCCTCCGGCCTCGTAGACCGGGAACCATGCCAATCCACCTCGTTCGCGAATGCTTTTGTAGACGAAACCATACTCACGGTCGCAGAAAGCGCCGAACACCATCGTGTCCGCTGGATTCGCATTGACGATGTAGTGCGCCCACGCGGGTGGAATTACCACCACGTCGCCGGGCAAAGCTTCGATCGCGATGCAGGTCTCCGGGTCGTCAGCTACTTCTTTTTGCAGGTAGACAATCGCCTTGCCTTCCCACACTTCGACAAGTTCGGGTGTGGACCAGCCGCAGTGCGGCGCGATGCTGTGAATGTGTCCCTGACTGCGAACTGGTTCGGCTCCGAGTTGCCCCGCCGAGTACGCCACCACGCCATAGAGCAGCATGCGTCGCTTGAGTTCCGGCAAATGTTCAAGACGGCCCACGTCCATGGCGATGGAGTAAATCTTCTCGGGGCCACTACAGTCCGGATCGAGAAGGCTCTTTCGGATGTCATCGAGCTTTCTGATCTCGGGTTGATCGGGACCGAACGTGCCCTTCCCGTACGAAAATGTGAACTTCTGGCGATCGAATTGGATATCGAGCCCGGGATCAAATTTTCGCAGGGGATCTCTGGTGGCTTGATTCATCGGTCGCTCCGCACGACGGTCGCCAGGCCGGCGCGACATAGGACTCGCAGGCTGAAGCCTTCTTCTGCAATCGTTCCATAGTCATGCCCTGCGTCAGTGGGCCAACAAGCCACGAAACGCAATTGTGAAGAGCCGGTGTTTACGACCCGATGAGCGACGTTCCCGTTGATGTAATGCAGGCTGCCCGGCTTCATCGGCTCGTAGGATCCACGGCGATTTTCGTCCATGAGCACCAGCATGCCTTCGCCCTGCACTGTCGCGTAGAACTCAGCACGATCGCGTTTCAGGTGGAAGTGCCCATGCGTCATGAAGTACTCGTCACCCACTCTGCCAGGCTGGATGGTCGTGTTGCCCCAAAGAAGTCCGCCTTCCTGATTTGCGCCTTCGGCAGGGACCCATTGCACCCGATATACCACCTGCGAGGGATCCATCGCCGCAAACTCTGACCTGTCGCTGAAGACCGCTTGCAGTTGACCCAAGGTCTTCTCGGACTGCTGGACTCCTGGACCGAGTAAGCTTCCGTCACGCCAGTCGACGGTGGCTAAAGGCGAATTGGGCGGAACTGTCTGCATTTTTGTGATCGCGTCGTTCCTAAAGGAATGAGCAGAAATCAATGGTGCACGAAAAAGATTTCTAAATCTTCCCTACATGTGACTACAATCGTTCGCCCCCCAATCGGGACTGGTTAACTCGAACGATAAAACTCATGGGTAACTCAATTCATCCTGACAACATTCCTCTCGGATCCAGCGCTGACGACTCCCAGGCGCTCCGCGGTGACAAGCAAGAAAATCGGCTCGTCGCCATCCTTGGTATTCTTCAGCAGTCGGGCAATGTCTCCGTCGACGAGCTGAGAACCAAGCTGGATGTCTCTGTCGTCACTATTCGTCGCGACCTCACCTTGCTGGAAGAACGCGGACTGCTTCGGCGCACGCACGGCGGAGCGGAATCGATTGAGCCGCTGTTTTACGAACCCTTCCGCAACGATCGTTCTTTCCAGGCCCAGGTGTCTCGTTTCGCCGATGAAAAGCGCCGTATCGGTCGTGCTGCGGCTGCCATGATCAAAGCCGGTGAGACGATAGCGCTCACTCCCGGCACGACCACGACCGAAGTCATCCGTGGGCTCCCACTGAACCACAACATCACAGTTGTCACGAATACCGTGAACGTCGCCATGGAGCTCTCGAAGCGAAAGGACATCAGCGTCTTCGTCACTGGAGGCTATCTTCGCGGCGAGTGGTTTTCGCTGATCGGACCAACCGCGATTCACGCTCTTGAACACGTAGTCGTGAACAGTTTGTTTATCGGCGCTGATGGTATCGATCCTTCCTGGGGCGTCACCTGCTTCAGTCCAGATGAAGCCGCACTCAATGGAACCATGGTGAAACATGCGCAGCGCAAAATCGCCGTGGTCGATCACAGCAAATTCGCAGTTGTAGCCGGATG